>JAFEES010000181.1 GCA_018240995.1 Pseudomonadota bacterium
CAGGCCTTCGTGGACTTTGCGCGCGAGATGGCGGAACGCATCAAGCACATGTAAAAACATGCCTGATGCGGGACATGTCTCAACTCAAGCCGCGGGCCCTCACCCCCACCCTCTCCCAGAGGGAGAGGGAGAAATACCGGCGCAACTGGACAGCCTGAAGAGCGCAGCGTCTCGCTGCAGCCCCCGGGAGGGGTGAGGGGCTTCGGCGACATGAAAATAATCAAGAAAAACAGCCTGTAGCCCTTAACCATACAGCGTAAGCAGCTATCAAAACAGTAATGACAGCACCCCTGATCCTTCTTCTCCCGGGCTGGCAGGGCTCCGGCCCCGGCCACTGGCAGACCGAGTGGGAGCGCCTGCACGGCGACCAGCGCGTGCAGCAGCATGACTGGATGCGCCCGCTGCGCGGCGACTGGAGCGCGCGCCTGGAGGAGGTGGTGGCCGATGCGCCTGGCGAGGTCGTGCTGGCCGCGCACAGCCTGGGCTGCATCCTCACCGCCTGGTGGGCCGCGCACACGCGCCACGCGCACAAGGTGCGCGGCGCACTGCTGGTGGCGCCGGGCGATGTGGAGCGGCCCGACGTGGCCGCACAGCTGCACGGCTGGGCGCCGATGGCGCGCCAGGCGCTGCCGTTTCGCGCCGTGCTGGTCGCCAGCCGCAACGACCCGTACTGCAGCTTCGAGCGTGCCCAGACACTGGCGCAGGACTGGGGCGCGCGCTTCGTCGATCTGGGTGAGTACGGCCACATCAACGCCGAATCCGGCCTGGGTGCATGGCCCCAAGGGCGGGCGCTGCTGCACGAGCTGGCCACTGCCGGGGCATCGAAGTAGTCATAATTGACTACCCACAGGAGATTGCACCATGTCCACCACCGTTGCCACCAGCCTGAAGTTGCCGCCCGAGCTCAAGGCCGCGATCGAAGAGGATGCCCGTCGCCAGGGCCTGAGCAGTCACGCCTGGATGGTGCGCACCCTGGCCGAGGCCGCCGAGCGCGCCCGGCTGCGCGAGCAGTTCACCGAGGATGGTCAGCAGGCGCTGCAGGACATGCAGGCGAGCGGCCTGGGCCACGCCCTCGACGATGTGCGCAGTTATTTCCGGCAGATGGCGGCCTATCGCGCGGGTCGGGGGGAGCGCCCCGCGGCGCTCAAGCCGCAGAAGTTTGAGTGACCGATGGCCGATGTCATCCTCACCCCCCAGGCCTATGCCGATCTGGTGCGCCTGGAGGAATTCCTGTGGCAGGCGCAAGACCCGCTGGCGGCGGAGCTGCTGGAATTCGTGCTCGACGGCCTGCATGTCCTCACGCACCAGCCCGGCGTGGGCCGTCCGCTCGCGCAGGGGCAACGCGAACTCATCATCAGCCGTGGACGCGGTGGCTATCTGGCCCGCTACGTTCATGACCCAGCCCGCAGGCGCGTGATCGTGCTGCGCATTCGTCACCAGCTTGAGGCTGGCTATACCGACACCGAGATTTGAACATGGTCACCAAGAAACCCAAGGGCCTGGGGCGCGGCCTCGAAGCGCTGCTCGGCCCCAAGGTTGCCGACACCACCGAGCAGACCCAGGACGCGGCGCAGGGCCTGCCCAGCTCGCTGACGCTCGACGAGCTGGTGCCAGGCATGTACCAGCCGCGCACGCGCATGGACGAGGGCGCGCTGTACGAGCTGGCCGAGAGCATCAAGGCCCAGGGGGTGATGCAGCCCATCCTGGTGCGCCGACTGCACGATGGCGAGCATGCCGGCAAGTACGAAATCATCGCCGGCGAGCGACGGTTTCGTGCCTCGCGCCTGGCCGGGCTGAACGAGGTGCCGGTGCTGGTGCGCGACGTGCCCAACGAGTCCGCCGCCGCCATGGCGCTGATCGAGAACATCCAGCGCGAAGACCTGAACCCGCTGGAGGAGGCCCAGGGCCTGCAGCGCCTGGTGAAAGAGTTCGGGCTTACGCACGAGCAGGCGGCCCAGGCCGTGGGGCGCTCGCGCAGCGCGGCCAGCAACCTGCTGCGCCTGCTCAACCTGGCCGACCCGGTGCAGACCATGCTCATGGCCGGGGACATCGACATGGGCCATGCGCGCGCGCTGCTTTCGCTCGACCGTGCCACGCAGATCACCGCCGGCAACCAGATCGCGGCCAAAAAGCTGTCGGTGCGCGAGGCCGAGGGCCTGGTGAAAAAGCTGGGCGCCGAGTTCAACCTGACGCCACAAAAGCCCAAGAAGGACAAGTCGCGCGACCTGAAGCGCGTGGAAGAAGAACTCTCCGACCTGCTCATGGCCGAGGTCGAGGTGCGCGTGAAAAAGCGCGTCAAGCGCGGAGGCCGCATCGAGGAGATGGGCGAGTTGGCGATCCAGTTCGGCTCGCTCGACGCCCTCAACGGTCTCATCGAGCGCCTGCGCGGCGATTGAGCTTCGTCGCGATGACGCGCCTGCCTTGGCCTTTGCCGGCGCTGCTGGTGTGGGCCGGGGCGTGGCTGGCCTTCATGGGCCTGCGCGCGGTGGTGCCGCCACTGCCGGCGCTGTTGCTGGCCTGCGGCGTAGGGGTGGCGGGCAGCCTGCTGGCAGCCAGCTGGTGGCGCCGCGGCCTGGTGGCGCTCGGCTTTCCGCTGTCGGCGGCGCTCTCTGGTGCCGTGGCCCTGCCTGGCTGGGCCTGGCTGCTGCCGCTGGCGCTGCTGCTGCTGGTGTACCCCATCAACGCCTGGCGCGACGCGCCCCTGTTCCCGACGCCGGCCGGGGCGCTGCGCGGCCTGCAGGCGCATGCCACGCTGGCCGACGGGGCCCTGGTGCTGGATGCCGGCTGCGGCCTGGGCGCCGGCCTGCGCGCCCTGCGCGCCGCCTATCCGCAAGCGCGCCTGCAGGGCCTGGAATGGAGCTGGCCGCTGGCCCTGCTGTGCCGCCTGCGCTGCCCCTGGGCGCGCGTGCGCCGTGGCGACATCTGGGCCGCCGACTGGAGCGGCTACGCCCTGGTGTACGTATTCCAGCGCCCCGAGAGCATGGCCCGCGTGGCCGCCAAGGCCAGCGCCGAGATGGCGCCGGGCAGCTGGCTGGTCAGCCTGGCGTTCGAGCTGCCCGGCGTGCGCGCCAGCGCCCGCCTGCCTTCGTTCGCTGGACATGTGCTGTGGATTTACCGCCTGCCGCTGTCGCAGGCGCCTCCCGTCGAGGCACCTTGAAAACTGCCGATTGGGGGCGCGGTGCAGGCTATCATTTTCCCTGCGTCCGTCCGCTGTGCATGCGCATCGCGCAGCGCAGCTTCCGATAATGCAACAGGAACCAAGAATGGAGACAGCCATGCCTAGAACCCTCGTACTTTTAGCGACCGCCTGCTCGGCCCTGGCCCTGGTCGGCTGCGAGACCACCAACATGAAGATGGGCAGCCCCGAAGCCAAGACCGTGGCCACGGGCGCGGCAGGCGGCGCCAACGCCGCCAATGCCAGCAGCCAGCTCGAACGCTGCCAGGCGCCACTGGGCACGGTGTCGCTGGTCGAGAACCAGGACGCCGGCTGGTACACCATCCTGCGCAACGAATACAAGCTGCCGCCCACCTCCAACCTGCTGCGCCTGCTGATCCAGCAGTCCAACTGCTTCGTGGTCGTGGAGCGCGGCGCGGCCGGCATGCGCGCCATGGATCGCGAGCGCCAGTTGATGGGCTCGGGCGAGATGCGTGGCGGCAGCAACTTCGGCAAGGGCCAGATGGTGGCCTCGGACTACGGCCTGTCGCCCGAGATCATCTTCAGCAACAGTGACGCCGGTGGCATAGGCGGCGCATTGGGCGGGCTGATAGGCGGCGGGCGCGGCAGCGCGGTGGCGGCCATAGGCGGCGGCCTGAAGACGCGCGAGGCCAGCGCCATGCTGACCCTGGTGGACAACCGCTCGGGCGTGCAGGTCGCGGCCTCCGAGGGCAGTGCCTCCAAGAGCGACTTTGCCGGCTTCGGCGCCCTGTTCGGCGGCGGCGCGGCCGGCGGCCTGGGCGGCTACCAGAACACAGCCCAGGGCAAGGTGATCACCGCCGCCTTCATGGATGCCTACAACCAGATGGTCGTGGCGCTGCGCAACTACAAGGCGCAAAGCGTGCAGGGCCAGGGCCTGGGCGGCGGCGGCAAGCTCGGTGTCGATGGTGGCGCGGCACCCTCGCAGACCCGGGCCGGTGCCGCCATGTCGATGCGCGAGGCCCAGGAGCGCCTGCGCGCCCTGGGCTACAACGTGGGCACGCCGGACGGTGCCGCGGGCCCGAGGACGGCCAGGGCGCTGCGCGAATTCCAGCAATCCCAGGGCCTGCCCGTGACGGGGCAACTGGACACGGCCACGGCCGGCGCGCTGTCGCGCTGAGGCTGCATCCACAGTTGGGTGCAAAAGAAGCGGCCCTTGGGCCGCTTTTGCCATTACTGGCAGCGCCCTTGCTATTTCATGCGGCTGGCGCGGCTCACATACAGCGCCAGGGCGGCGATGTCGTCTTCGCTGAGCGTGGCCCGGAACGAGGGCATGGCGCCTATGCCGTCGCGCAGGGCACGCGCCACGCGCGCGGCGTCGGGCTGCAGCTCGTCGAGCACCGGGCCTATGGCGCCCTCGGCGCCGGCGTCCTTCAACGTGTGGCACAAGGCGCAGGCGGGCGTGGCGGTGGTGAACAACAGCTTGCCGCGGGCCATCTGCGCCGCCTCGTCGGCCCGCGCCGGCGCCGCCGCAAGCAGGGCGGCCGCCAGGGCGGCGGCGTGGATCGTGGTACGGGTCATGTCTGCGCTGCTCCGTGGCATGGGTGCGGCACGGCTCACGCCACCGTCACCGTGACCGCGTGGTCGGCCCAGCTGGTGTTGTTGTAGCCGCTCTGGTTCTCGCCGCGCGTCTCGGGTTGCACGTTGCCCTGCGCGTCGGTGGCGCGGCTGGCCAATACATGGGTGCCGGCGGGCAGCCGGGTGCGCAGCACGAACTGGCGCCAGGCGTAGCGGCCCATGTCCGGGCCGACCAGGCGCGCGGCCTGCCAGGTCTTGCCACCGTCGCTGGACACCTCCACGCCCTTCACGGCCTGCATGCCGCCAAAGGCCACGCCCTCGATGAGCACCTCGCCGGCCGCCAGCGGGCCGCCAGCGGGCAGCGGGCTGTCAATCCAGGACTTGACGCTCATCTCCTGCACCGAGGGCTGGCTGGGGTCGCCCTTGCTGCCCGGCGGTGAGATACGGTAGCCGTGCGACATGATGTGGGCGTCGCTCTCGCTGGCGGTGAAGGCCAGCTGCTTGATGTACTTGATGTTGTTCACCCCGGTATAGCCCGGCACGATCAGGCGCAACGGGCCGCCGTGGGCCAGCGGCACCGGCTCGCCGTTGAGCTCCCAGGCCAGCAGCGCGTCCTGCATGGCCGCCGCCGGCACCGAGCGCTCGACGATCACGCTTTTGGGGTCGATGCCGGGCGGCAGCACCTCGCCGCCGGTGCCGGTCATGTAGCGCATGCCGTCGGCCACGCCGCCCAGGGCCTTGACCACGTCGCGCACCGGCACGCCGCTCCAGATCACACAGCCGGCCGCGCCCACCGTCCACGGCGTGCCGCTGGGCTTGGCAGGGAAGAAGCCGCGGCCGTTGCCCGAGCATTGCAGCACCATGGCCACGCTGTCCAGGCCCAGGCCCTTGAGCTCGCGCAGGCTGAGCAGGCGGGGCTGCCTTACACCGTCGATGCGCACCTGCCAGGCGTCGCGGTCGGCGACTATGGACTCGGGCGGCGTGGGCAGGTTGTTGCGCACGTACAGCCGGTCATTGGGCGTGATGACGCTGGTGCCGAAGGCGCCGCGGCGCGTTTCTATGGTGGTGGAGCTGTGCACGATGACGGCATCGGCCTTCTTCCAGGCGGCATAGCCCGGCAGGGGCTTGGCGGCCGGCGCGGCGGCCGGT
>JAFEES010000182.1 GCA_018240995.1 Pseudomonadota bacterium
ATGGAGGCGCGTATCCACAGGTTGCCCTCTTCCAGCGCGGGCAGGAATTCGCTGCCCAGGCGCGTGGCCATGAAGCCGCCGGCCAGCAGGGCCAGCAGGCCCAGGGCCAGGGTGGTGCGCGTGTGATGAAGCACCCAGTTCAGCGCCGGCGCATAGGCGCGGTGGATGGCGTGCACGAAGATGGTTTCCTTTTCCTCCACCTTGGCCGGCAGCAGATAGCTGGCCAGCACCGGGGTCACGGTGAAGCAGGCGATCAGCGCGCCGGCCAGCGCGTAGCCGTAGGTGCGCGCCATGGGGCCGAAGATCTGGCCCTCCACGCCCTGCATGGTGAACAACGGGGTGAACGCGGCGATGGTGATCAGGGTGGAGAAGATCACCGAGTTGTCCACCTGCGTGGCGCTCAGGTAGATCATGCGCAGGCGTGTGCTCCAGCCATTGGACGGGTCGGTGCGCGTGCCGGCGGGGCCGCGCGACATGTCGCGCAGCAGCGCGGCGCGTATGGGCGCCGGCCGCTGGAAGTTGCGGAACACGTTCTCCACCAGGATCACCGCCGCATCGACGATGATGCCGAAGTCCACCGCCCCCAGCGACAGCAGGTTCGCCGACTCGCCGGTGACGACCAGCATCATGATGCTGAAGAACAGCGCAAACGGAATGTTCACGCTCACGATCACCGCGCTGCGCAGGTCGCCCAGGAACACCCACTGTATGAAGAACACCAGCAGGCAGCCGAAGACCAGGTTGTGCAGCACCGTGTGCGTGGTCACGTCCACCAACTGCGCGCGGTCGTAGTAGGGCTCCAGCTTCACGCCCGGTGGCAGCGAGCCGTCGGCGTTGATTTTCTCCACGGCCACCTTGACGCGCTCGATCACGTCCTTGGTCTGCAGCGTGCGGTTCATGATCACCACGCCGGTGACGACGTCGTTTTGCAGGTCGCGGCCGGCCTCGCCTAGGCGCGGCATGGTGCCTTCGACGATGCGCGCCACATCCTTGACCTGGGTCGGCAGGCCGTTCTTCTGGCCGACCACGATGTTGGCGATGTCGCCCACGTCGCGCACCAGCCCCAGGCCGCGGATGTTCACCGACTGGTCGCCCACGCTGATGGAGCGCCCGCCCACGTTCAGGTTGGCGTTGCCTATGGCCTGGATCAGGCTTTGCAGCGTGATGCCATGCGCCTCCAGCCGCTTGGGGTCGGCCTCCACGTGGTATTCCTTGGTGGTGCCGCCCCAGGTCACCACCTGCACCACCCCGGGCACGGTGAGCAGGCGCCGCTCAATGACCCAGTCCTGCAGCGTGCGCAGCTCGGTCAGGCTATAGGTCGAGGGGCCCTTGACCTGGTAGCGCAGGATCTCGCCCACCAGGCTGGAGGCCTGGATCTGCGGCTGCACGCCATTGGGCAGGTTGACGTTGGCCTGCAGGTTGTTGGCGATCTGGGTCAGGGCGAAGTAGTAGTCGGTGCCGTACTTGAAGGTCACGCGCACGAAGGACAGGCCGTAGAACGAGGTGGAGCGGATGTTCTCCACGTTCGGGGTGGTGGCCAGGCCGATTTCCATGGGGCGCGTGTAGTAGCGTTCCATTTCCTCGGCCGACTGGCCGGGGGCCTGGGCCGTGATCTCGATGATCACCGGCGCCGGGTTGGGATAGGCCTCGACGTTGAGCTTGAAGAAGGCCAGCAGGCCCAGGCCAAGGAACACCAACAGGCCGAGCAGCACGATGGGCCGGCGCGAGAGCACGAAGGCCAGCAGAGGACGAAACACGGTGCGTTCCTTTCGGGGTCAGTTCGCGTCAGCGGCGGCGTCGGTTTCGTACAGGCTGGACAGGAACAGCGCGTTGTGGCGCGCGATGCGCTCGCCAGCCGCCAGGCCGGCGGTGATCTGCACCAGACCGTCGCTGGTCTGGCCGCGCGTGACCTTGCGGCGCGTGAAGCGCGGGCCATGGGCGTCGCTGTCGGAGGCCACCCACACCACGTCGTCGCCGTTGCCCTCGCGCACCACGGCCTCGGCCGGCACGGCGACGGACGTTTGCGGCGCGGCGATGGTGAACTGGAAGTCGGCCGTCATCTGCGGGCGCAGCTCGCGCTTGGGGTCGGCCACCTCGGCGCGCACGGCAAAGCGCCGGGTGTCGGGGTCTATGCTGTCGCCCAGGTAGGAAATCTTTCCCGAGAACAGCTTGCCCGGCCAGGCCTGCACGCGCACCTGCACCGGCTGGCCGATACGGTAGTAGCTGAAGTCGGACTCGGGCACGCTGGCCACCATCCACAGCGTGCGCAGGTCGGACACGGTGACCGGCGCCGGGTCGGTGCCGGGCTGCACCAACAGGCCGGGCTGGGCGGCGCGCGCGGTGATGCGGCCGGCCATGGGGCTTTTCACCGCCATCTCGCGACCCACGCGGCGCTCGCGCTCTATGCGCGCGATGTCGGCGTCGCCGAGCTCGAACAGGCGCAGGCCCTGGCGCGCCGCGTCGTAGGCTGCCTGGGCGCTTTGCTGGTCGGCCTGGGCCTGTTGCAATTCCTTTTGCGGGATGCTCTCCTCGCGCGCCAGGGCCTCGGCGCGGCGCAGCGTCTCGTTGGACGCGCGCAGCGCGCCGGCGGCCGAGATCAGCGTGGACGCGGCCTGCGTCATGTCCGGCACGTCCACCGTGTACAGCGTCTGGCCGGCCTTCACATCGTCGCCGGCCTTGACCAGCACCTGGGCAATGCGGCCCTGGTGCGAGGCATACACGCGCGTGCTGCGATCCTGATTGAAGTCGATGATGCCGATGGTGTGGCGCAGGTTCTGGAACGCCTGTTCCTGGGGCGCCCCCACGTCCAGCGCCGCGGCCTGGTCGGGCGCGATGCGCACCACGTCGGCCTGCACCTTGCCGGCGACGGATGCGGGCTGCGCCTCCACGCTGGCCTTGGCGTTGTGCGAGCTCACGGCCCAGACGCCGCCGGCGACGACGATGATGGCGGCGAGCGCCACCCACAGCAGGGCGCGCTGGCGCGGCGACGCAGAGGAAGTTTTTTGATTAGCAGCCATACGACCCGAAGCTCCAGAAATTGCAGGCGTGGCGGCACCACCCCTGGATACCTCACGCTGCGGGCCAGTCTAGGCAGGGCAAGCTTTACGTTGGCTTTATGTGTGCAGTTGTGAAAGGGGCAGATCCAGATCCACGCAGGTGCCGCGCCCCTGCGGCCCAGCGTCCACGGTGATGCGCCCGCCCATGCGCTGGATCACGCGCTGGGCGATGGACAGGCCCAGGCCCGAGCCCTCGGTCTGGCCATGCTGGCCGCGCCAGAACGGCAGCAGCATGCGCTCGCGCGTGGCGGCGTCCAGCGTGGGGCCATCGTCGCACACACGGATGTGCAGGCGCGCGCCACGCGCCAGCAGCTGTACCGTGACACGTGCGCCGCCATAGCGCAGCGCGTTGTCTATGAGGTTGGAGATCACCTCGCCCAGCAGCGTGGGCGAGCCGCGCAGCGCATGCCCGCCCGGCTGGCCCGGCGGCTCGGCGGGCGCCAGCAAGGCCTTGCCGGCGGCAGCGGCCGCGGCCTGCCAGCGCTGCACGGTCTGGCCGGTGACGGCGGCGGCGTCGAACACCTGATCCTCGATCACCGATTCTTCCTCGGCACGGGCATAGGCCAGCAACTGGCGCACCATGCGCGCGCCGCGCGCCGCCACCTCGTCGAGCTGGGCCAGCACCTCGGCGTCCATGGGCTGGCTGGGGTCGGCGCGCTGCGTGCGCCGCATGTCGCCCACCAGCAGGCGTATGCCGGCCATGGGGGTCTGCAGCTGGTGCGCGGCATCGGCGACGAAGCGGCGCTGCTCCTCCACCGAGGCCTTGAGCCGCGACAGCAGCGCGTTGGTGTGCTGCACCAGGCCGCGCAGCTCCTCGGGCACCTCGTCTACGCTCAGCGGCGACAGGTCGTTCTCGCCATGCTGCACCACCAGGGCGCTGATATGCCGCGTGGGCGCCAGGCCGCGGCGTATGCCGTAGTACAGCAGCGGAATGATGACGAAGCCCGCCAGCCCGGCGGGCAGGAAGATGGCCAGGGCAATCTCGTTGGTGACCTGCTGGCGCTTGGTCTTGGACTCGGCCACCACCACCCAGACCGGCTCGTCGGCCACGCTGGGGCGCACATGCAGCGCCACGGCGCGCAGCATCAGCCCGCCTTCGGCGGCCTGGTTGAAGAACACCGGCTGGTTGAAGGGCCCGGCCAGCTCTGGCAGCGGCAGGGGCAGGGCAAGGTTGCCGACCAGGGTGCGGCCGGCGTCGGTGCGCACCGTGTAGTGGCTGCGCAGCAGCGAGTCGAAGACCAGCAGGTCGGCGGTTTCGCGGCTGGCCTCGAAGCGCGCCGCGCCGTCATGCCAGCGCAGCTGCGCCGCCAGCGCATGCGCATCGTCGGCCAGCAGCCGGTCGAAGGACTGGTTGGTGGTGCGTCCGGCAAACCAGTAGGCCGCGCCCGTGGCCACCAGGGCCGACGCCACCCACAGGCCCACCAGCGGCATCAGCAGCTGGCGCCACAGGCTGGCGCGCAGCCAGCGCGGGGTGGCTGGCCCGCCGGCCGCCGGTGCGCCGTCGGGGTTGGGAGCGGCGTTCAAGCCGGCTCCAGCGCGTAGCCCACGCCGCGCAGCGTGACGATGTTCACGCCCGCGCCCGCCAGCTTGCGCCGCAGCTTGAGTACGTAAATTTCCACCGAGTTGGCGCTGAAGTTGGATTCCCAGCTGGACATGGCCGAGATGATGCGGCTCTTGGGCACGGCCTGGCCGGGCGAGGTCATGAGCAGCTCCACCAGCGCCGCCTCGCGCGGGCTCAGTGGCAGGCGTTCGTCGCCGTTGCGCAGCTCGCGCGTATCGGTGTTGAAGCTCAAGGCGCCGGCGACGAGCAGGTTGCTGCTGCCGCCGCGGCGCCGGCGCGCAATGGCGCGCAGCCGCGCCACCAGCTCCTCGGGCTCGAAGGGCTTGGCCAGATAGTCGTCGGCGCCCTCGTTGAGGCCACGCAGCCGGCTTTGCAGGCCGTCGCTGGCGGTGAGTATGACCACGGCCAGGTCCTTGCCATGCTCGCGCCAGTGGCGCAGCACGTCAAAGCCGCCGCGGCGCGGCAGGCCCAGGTCGAGCACGGCGGCGTCGTAATGCTCGGTGGCCGTGGCAGCCAGCGCATATTCGCCGTCGGTGACGGCATCGACCTGCCAGCCTTCTGCCTGCAGCGTGCGGGCCAGGCCCAGGCGCAGCGCGGGGTCATCCTCGACCACCAGCACACGCATCAGCCGCGGCCCTGCGGCTCGTCGAACAGATCGAGCACCGCGCCCTTGCTGGCGCTGGAGGCGTTGAAGGCGAACTTGGCCTGCACGCCGCGCGTGTAGCGCGGCGCGGGCGGCGTCCAACCGGCGCGCCGGCGCACCAGCTCCGCGTCGCCCACGTTCAGCTGCAGCAGCAGCCGGTGCGCGTCTATGGTGATGCTGTCGCCCTCGTGCACCAGGGCGATGGTGCCGCCCACCGCCGCCTCGGGCGCCACATGGCCCACCACCATGCCCCAGGTGCCGCCCGAGAAGCGCCCGTCGGTGATCAGGCCCACGCTCTCGCCCAGGCCCTCGCCCACCAGCGCACCGGTGGGCGCCAGCATCTCGGGCATGCCGGGGCCGCCCTTGGGGCCCAGGTAGCGCAGCACCATCACGTCGCCGGCCTTGATCTGGCCCGCGAGGATGGCCGCCAGCGCCGACTGCTCGTCGTCGAACACGCGCGCCGGGCCGGTCATGACCGGGTTCTTCAGGCCGGTGATCTTGGCCACGCTGCCCTCGGGGCTGAGGTTGCCCTTGAGGATCGCCAGG
>JAFEES010000183.1 GCA_018240995.1 Pseudomonadota bacterium
GGACTGCACGCGCTTGCCGGCCTCGCTGGCGCGGCGGTAGATGTGCGTGCCCACATGGGTAGAGCCGATGAAGGACAGGGCCTTGATGTCCGGGTGGTCGCACAGCATGTCGGCCACCTCCGGGCCGCCGTGGATCACGTTGAGCACGCCGGGCGGCACGCCCGCCTCGTGCGCCAGCTCGACCAGGCGCATGGTGGAGCTGGGATCTTGCTCCGAGGGTTTCAACACAAAGGTGTTGCCGCAGGCAATGGCCATGGGGAACATGAAGCAGGGCAGCATGACGGGGAAGTTGAAGGCCGTGATGCCCGCGCCCACGCCCAGCGGCTGCAGCAGGTTGTACACGTCCACGCCGGTGGCGGCGTTCTCGGCGATCTCGCCCAGCTGTAGCGTGGTGATGGAGCAGGCGTGCTCCACCACCTCCAGGCCGCGGCCCACCTCGCCCTCGGCGTCTGGCAGGGTCTTGCCATGCTCGCGCGTGATCAGCTGCGCCAGTTCGGACTGGTGCTCGCGGATCTGGTGCTGCAGCTTCAGCATGATGCGCATGCGCGCCGACAGCGAGGTGCTGCGCCAGCTCTGGAAGGCCTGGTGCGCGTTGGCGACGGCCAGCTCTACTTCTTCGCGCGTGGCAAACGGCACGCGCGCCACGACTTCTTGCGTGGCCGGGTTGGTCACGTCGCGCCACTGGGTGGTGTTGGATGGGTAATGCTTGCCGCCAATGAAATGGTGGATGGTGGTGGGGGTGCTCATGACGCTCTCCTGGGGGGGTTATTTCTTCACGAGGGGGCAGGTGGACTCGGCCAGCGGCTTGAAGGCCGTCTGCGCGGGAATGGTGCTCACGGTCTTGTAGTAGTCCCAGGCGCCCTTGGACTCGGCCGGGGTCTTGACCTGGAACAGATACATGTCGTGGATCACGCGGCCGTCGGGGCGAATGCTGGCGTTGCGCATCACCGGGTCGGCTATGGGCAGCTCGCGCATCTTCTGCGCCACCACCTTCCAGTCATCGGTCTTGGCGGCGGCCACGGACTTCAGGTAATGCAGCACGCTGGAATACACCCCCGCCTGCACCATGGTCGGCTTGAAGCCCTTGTGCAGTTTCTCAAAGCGCGCCGAGAAGGCGCGCGTCTTGTCGTCCATGTCCCAATAAAAGCCCTCGGAGAACATCAGCCCCTGGGCCTGGCGCAGGCCGAGTGAATGCACGTCGGTCAGGAACATCAGCAGGGCCGCAACCTTCTGGCCCTTGGCACCGGTGATGCCGAACTCGCGTGCGGCCTTGATGGCGTTCACCGTGTCCTGCGCGCCGTTGGCCAGGCCTATGACCTGGGCCTTGGAGTTTTGCGCCTGCAGGATGAAGGAGGAAAAATCGCTGGCGTTCAGCGGGTGGCGCACGCTGCCCAGCACCTGGCCGCCATTGGCCTTGACCATGTCGGACGCATCTTTCTCCAGCGAATGGCCGAAGGCGTAGTCCACGGTGATGAAGTACCAGCTCTTGTCGCCGGCCTTGGTCAGGGCCACGGCGGCGCCGGCGGCCGAGGAATAGGTGTCGAACATCCAGTGAAAGCCGTTCTCGGCACAGTCGTCCTCGGTCAGGCGCGTGGTGGCCGGGCCGCTGTACATGGCGATGCCGCCCTTTTCCTTGATCAGCTTCTGCACCGCCAGGGCGGCGGCGGAGTTGGTCAGGTCGGCCAGCGCATCGACTTTGTCGCGATCCAGCCATTCGCGCGCCTTGGTGGCGGCAATGTCGGCCTTGTTCTGGTGGTCGGCGCTCACCACCTCGATCTTCAGGTCCTTGCATTCGGCCTTCAGGCAGTCGTCAACCGCCATCTTCGCGGCCACCACCGAGCCCGCGCCACCCATGCCTGAATACGGGCCGGCCATGTCGGTGAGGATGCCGATCTTCACCACGTTGTCCGAAATCTGCGCCTGCGCGCCGGCGGCCAGCGCCAGGGTGGCCAGGGCCAGGGAATGTCGTATGGGTCGCATGCATGTCTCCTGTAAAAAGGTTCCGGGGTGAGGGTCTGGGCCCTGCTGCGGCCCACTCTAATGCAACAAGAATGCAAAGGGATAGGGCATTTGGGCATATGCTCAATGCAAATTTGCACCACTACGGCATCCAACCACCATGTCCATGGAACGCATCAACTGGGACAACCTGCGCCTGTTCCTGGCCGTGGTGCGTGCCCAATCGGCGCAGGAGGCGGCGCGACGCATGGAGCTGGATCACTCCACCATCACGCGCCGCCTGCACCGGCTGGAAAAGGAGCTGGGCGCGCGGCTGTTCGAGCGCACCCCCGCCGGTCACCTGCTGACCGAGGCCGGCCAGCGCCTGCTGGAGCATGTGGAGCGCATGGAAAGCGCCATGGTGCGGGTGGGTGAGGAGATCGGCGGCGACAGCCACATGCTCACCGGCCATGTGCGGCTGGGCGCGACGGAGGGCTTTGGCAGCTATTTCCTGGCGCCGCAGCTGAGCCATTTCTGCGAGCGCCACCCGGGGATACAGGTGGAACTGTTGATCGTGCCGCGCTTCATCAACCTGTCGCAACGCGAGGCAGATCTGGCCGTGAACATAGAGCGACCCCACAGGACGGGCCAGGTGTGCAGCAAGCTCACCGACTACCGCCTGCGGCTGTATGCCAGCCGGCGCTATCTGCAGGAGCACCGGCCGATCCGCCGACTGCAGGATCTGGCCGCGCACCGTTTCTTTGGCTATGTGGAGGAGCTGGTCTTCAGCCAGGAGCTGCGCTACCTGAGCGCCATCGTGCCCGACGTGCCCAGCTGCCTGCGCAGCACCAGCGTGGTGGCGCAGTACCAGGCCGTGCGCGAGGGGCGCGGCCTGGCCGTGCTGCCCTGCTTCATGGCCGAGCCCGGCGGTGAGCTGGTGCCGGTGCTGCCCGACGAGGTAGACCTGCGACGCACCTTCTGGCTCGCGGCGCCAGCTGATCGGCGCGAGCTGGCGCGGGTGCGCGCGCTGTGGGACTACCTGCGCGAGCTGGTGGACTGCAACCAGTCTTTTCTGCTGGGCGAATCGCCCGGCTGGCGCACGCTGCCGTAGGCGGTCGTAGCGCCGTCGTGGCAGACCTGCCCTGCCGCGCCGGCTGGCAAGGCCCTTGCGATCCAGGGGGGCGGCCGTGTGCTTTGTGTAGCATTGGCCGCTTCAGCCATTCTTCGATCGAGGAGACATATGAAACCGATCACCAAGCTGGGCCTCATGGCCGCCGCCTTGGCACTGCTGCAGCCGGCTGGCGCCGCCACTTTGCGCGTTGCAGGTGCGAATGATGTGCTTACCTTCGATCCGCATGCGCAGAACCACGCCACGTCCATCGCCTATCAATTCATGGCGTACGAAGGCTTGGTGCGCTACACCGAAAAATACGAGGTGGAACCGGCGTTGGCGACCAGGTGGACGTTCGTGACGCCGACTCAATTGCGTTTCGAATTGCGCAAGGATGTCAAATTCCACGATGGCGCGCCCTTCACCGCCGATGACGTGGTGTTCTCTATCACCCGCGCGATGACGCCGCCGTCCAACATGACGACCTATGTGCAAAGCGTCAAGGAGGCGAGGAAGGTGGACGACTACACCGTTGACCTGATCCTCAAGGGCCCCAGCCCCATGGTGCTGCGCGAGCTGAACAATGCGGCCATCATGAACAAGGCCTGGGCCGAGAAGAACAACGCCGTCAAGGCGCAGGACTACAAGAGCAAGGAGGAAAGCTATGCCTCGCGCAATGCCAACGGTACCGGGCCCTTCATTCTCGAAGCCTGGCAACCGGACACCAAGACGACGCTGAAGAAAAATGCCGCCTGGTGGGATAGGCCCAAGGGCAATATCGACAACATAGTGTTCACTCCGATCAAGGCCGCGGCCACGCGCTCGGCAGCCCTGATTTCAGGGCAGGTGGACCTGGTGCAGGATCCACCGGTACAGGATTTGGAACGCTTGCGCCGCGACCCCAATCTCAAGATCCTCGAAGGCCTGGAGACGCGCACCATCTTCATCGGCATGGATCAGCACCGCGACGAGCTGCTGGGCTCCAGCGTCAAGGGCAAGAACCCGCTGAAGGATAAGCGCGTGCGCCAGGCGCTGTACCAGGCGGTGGACATCGCCGCCATCGAGCGCAACGTGATGCGCGGGCTGGGCAAGCCCACCGGCACCATGATCGCGCCCATGGTCAACGGCTGGACGAAAGAGCTGGCCGTGCGGGCGTCCAAGTTCGACGTCGAGGCGGCCAAGAAGCTATTGGCCGATGCGGGCTATCCCAATGGCTTTGAGCTGGCGCTGGACTGCCCCAATGACCGCTACATCAGTGACGAGGCGATCTGCCAGGCGGTCACCGCGATGTGGACCAAGGCGGGCATCAAGACCAGGCTGCAGCTCAACCCGATGGCCATCCACAGCGCGAAAGTGCAGAAGTTCGACGTCACCACTTATCTGTTTGGCTGGGGAGTGCCCACCTTCGACGCCCTCTACACCCTCGATTCGCTCATGCACACCGTTGATACCAAGGGCGGCGCGTCGGGCAACTTCAACAGCGGGCGCATCAGCAACCCCAGGCTGGACGATTTGATCGATCAGATCAAGACGGAGATGGATTCCGCCAAGCGCACCGACATGATCCACCAGGCACTGCAGATCGTGAAGGACGACTACGACTACCTGCCCCTGCACGACCAGATTCGGCCTTGGGCCATGCGCAAGGAGGTGACCACCGTGCACAACGCCAATGACCGCTTGATGCCGATCTGGACGACGGTGAAATAGCGCGCGGCGGGCGGGGGCGCTGCGGTTCAGCGCCGCCCGCGCTGATTCAATTTGTGCGTTGCCCTGGCCGCAGGCCACCATCGTGCGAGAATGCGAGGTTTGCCCGCATGTGATTGCGGTTTCCCATTTGTCCGTTCTTTTTGAGAATCGCCTCACCATGAAGAAGATTGCCGCCGTCGCCCTGCTGATCTTGGGCGCCGTGCTTGCCGGCTGCTCCCGGCAGGAAGCTCCGGGCCCTGCCGCGACGCCCGCACCCGCAGCCCCGACCCAGATCGTCATTGGCCTGGACGACAACTTCCCGCCCATGGGCTTTCGCGACGAGAAGAACGAATTGGTCGGCTTCGACATCGACATGGCCCGCGAGGCCGCCAAGCGCCTGGGCCTGACGGTGGCGTTCAAGCCCATCGACTGGAACGCCAAGGAGGCCGAGCTCACGGCCAAGCGCGTGGACGCGCTGTGGAACGGGCTGACCATCACCGAGGAGCGCAAGCAGAACATCGCCTTCACCGCGCCCTACATGGAAAACCACCAGATCATCGTCGTGCCCGCGGGCTCGGCCATCAAGACCCGCGCCGATCTGGCCGGCAAGGTGGTGGGCGCGCAGGACGGCTCCAGCGCCGTGGACGCCATCAAGAAGGATGAGGCGGTGTTCAAGTCGCTCAAGGAATTCAAGACCTTTGGCGACAACGTGACGGCGCTCATGGATCTGACCACCGGCCGCCTGGATGCCGTGGTCGTCGACGAGGTCGTAGGCCGTTACTACGTGGCCAAGAAGCCCGAGGCCTACGCCGTGCTGGACGACAACTTCGGCACCGAGGAATACGGCGTGGGCGTGCGCAAGGACGACACCGAGCTGCTGGGCAAGCTGAACAAGGCGCTGGACGAGATGAAGCAGGACGGCACGGCCGCGAAGATCTCGGAGAAGTGGTTCGGCAAGAACATCATCAAATAAGGCCGGGAAGCCACGGCCGGCTTTTTACCCTCCCCCTCTGGGGCTGAAGGCTGCGGCTCCAGTTCCGCCTGCGCGGAACTGGACAGCCTGAAG
>JAFEES010000184.1 GCA_018240995.1 Pseudomonadota bacterium
AACACCCCAGCCAAGCCGGTGAAGAGCGCGCGCGTGGTGGGCGATGTGCTGGGCCGCTTTCACCCGCATGGCGATCAGTCGGCCTACGACGCGCTGGTACGGCTGGCGCAGGACTTCAACCAGCGCTACCCGCTGATCGACGGCCAGGGCAACTTTGGCAGCCGCGACGGCGACGGCGCGGCGGCCATGCGCTATACCGAGGCGCGGCTGGCCCGCATCACCGGCCTGCTGCTCGATGAGATCGACATGGGTACGGTGGATTTCCAGCCCAACTATGACGGCAGCACGCAAGAGCCCTGCCAGCTGCCGGCGCGATTGCCGTTCGCGCTGCTCAATGGCGCCAGCGGCATCGCCGTGGGCCTGGCGACCGAGATCCCCAGCCACAACCTGCGTGAGGTGGCCGATGCCTGCGTGGCCCTGGTCAAGAAGCCGCAGCTGGCGGATGAGGAGTTGTTCGCGCTGATCCCCGGCCCGGACTACCCCGGCGGCGGCCAGATCATCAGCAGCGCGGCGGACATTCAAGACGCCTACCGCAGCGGGCGCGGCAGCCTGAAGGTGCGTGCGCGCTGGAAGATAGAAGACCTGGCGCGCGGCCAGTGGCAGATGGTGGTGACCGAGCTGCCGCCTGGCGTGTCGGCGCAAAAGGTGCTCGAAGAGATCGAGGACATCACCAACCCCAAGGTCAAGACCGGCAAGAAGGCGCTCACGCAGGAGCAGAACCAGCTCAAGGCCAGCGTGCTGGCGCTGCTGGACGGTGTGCGCGATGAGTCCAGCAAGGACGCGCCGGTGCGCATCGTCATCGAGCCCAAGACCGGCAAGGTGGTGCAGCAAGAGCTGATCCACACGCTGCTGGCGCACACCAGCCTGGAAACGTCCGCGCCCATCAACCTGACCATGGTCGGCATCGACGGGCGGCCGGTGCAGAAGTCGCTGCGCCAGATGCTGGAGGAGTGGATCGCCTTTCGCCAGACCACGATTACGCGGCGTTCGCAGTTCCGGCTGCAAAAGGTACTCGATCGCATCCATATCCTGGAGGGCCGGCAGCTGGTGCTGCTGAACATCGACGAGGTGATTGCCATCATCCGCGCCGCCGACGATCCCAAGGCGGCGCTGATCGCGCGTTTCAACCTCTCGGATCGGCAGGCCGAGGACATCCTGGAAATCCGCCTGCGCCAGCTGGCGCGGCTGGAGGCCATCAAAATTGAGCAGGAGCTGAAAGAGCTGCGCGAGGAGCAGGGCCGGCTGGAGGACATCCTGGCCAACCCGGCCTCGCTGCGCCGCCTGATGGTGAAAGAGATCGAGGCCGACGCCAAGCAGTTTGCCGACGCGCGCCGCACGCTGATACAGGCCGAGAAGAAGGCCGTGGTCGAGGTCAAGGTGCTGGACGAGCCGGTCACCGTGGTCATCTCCGAAAAGGGCTGGGTGCGCGCGCGCCAGGGCCACGGGCACGAGGCCTCCACGTTCGCCTTCAAGGCCGGCGATGGGCTGTACGGCACCTTCGAGTGCCGTACGGTGGACACGCTGATCGTCTTTGGCAGCAATGGCCGCGTCTATTCTGTGGCGGTGTCGCTACTTCCCGGCGGGCGCGGCGACGGCCAGCCCATTACCACGCTGATCGACTTGGAATCGGGCACCCAGCCGGTGCACTACTTTGCCGGCCCGGCGAATGCGGCGCTGCTGCTGGCGGGCTCGGGCGGCTATGGCTTTGTGTCCACCGTAGAGCACATGAGCGGGCGCAACCGCGGTGGCAAGGCCTTTGTGTCATTGGCCGAGGGCGAGCGCCTGTGCCGCCCCTCGCACGCGGCCTTCACCAGCGCCAGCCAGCCGCTGGCACCGGCCACCCATGTGTGCTGCGCCTCGGTGGGCGGGCGCGTGCTGACCTTCGAGATCGGCGAGCTCAAGCTGATGGAAAAGGGCGGGCGCGGCCTGATGCTGATAGACCTGGAGGACAAGGACCAGCTGGCCGGCGCGGCGGCCTACACGCGCAGCGTGCGCTTTGCCGGCCTGGGCCGCGGCGGCAAGGCGCGCGAGGAGCTGCTTGAGATCCGCAGCCTGAACAACGCCCGCGCCGTGCGTGGGCGCAGGGGCAAGGCGGCGGATCTGGGCTTCAAGCCGGCCGACGTGGTGCGCGTCGAATAGGCCCCGTGGCAGCCCGGGCGGCGTATCGGTTCACAATACGCGCCCGCGGCAGCCTGTGGCGCTGTGCGCGCCTTTCGCTCGCAGGTGCTGCGGCAGCTCTCCCTTTTTCCTCTCTCATGCAAACCTGGCAAGACTTCAAGCACCAGTACCTGGTGCGTTTCTGGTCGCCCGTGCCCGCGGTGATCGCGGCCGGTGTTCTGGCGGCTTATTACTTTGGCATCACCGGCACGTTCTGGGCCGTCACGGGCGAGTTCACGCGCTGGGGCGGCCATGTGCTGATGTGGCTTGGCGTGGACATTTCGGGCTGGGGTTACTTCAAGCTCATCGGCATGCAGGGCACGCCGCTCACGCGCGTCGATGGGGTGATGATCATCGGCATGTTCACCGGCTGCATGGCGGCGGCGCTGTGGGCCAACAACGTCAAGCTGCGCCTGCCGCAGCACCGCATACGCATTGCGCAGGCGGTGGCGGGCGGCATCATTGCCGGTTTTGGCGCGCGCCTGGCCATGGGCTGCAACCTGGCGGCGTTCTTCACGGGCATTCCGCAGTTCTCGCTGCATGCCTGGTTCTTCGCCATCGCCACGGCCGTGGGCTCGCTGGCCGGCGCCAGGGTCAGCATGTGGCCCATGTTCCGCATACCGGTGCGCCTGCAGAAGGTGAGCGCTGCCCGGCCGCTGGCCCAGCATGCGGCCCAGGCCCAGCGGCGCTTTCGCCTGGGCATGCTGCTGCTGGTGGCTTTTGTGGTGTGGGCGCTGTCCTTGGTGCTGGACAAGCCCAAGCTGGGTTTTGCGGCGCTGTTCGGCCTGGCCTTCGGCCTGATCATCGAGCGCGCCCAGGTGTGCTTCACCTCGGCGTTCCGCGACCTGTGGCTGACCGGGCGCACGCAGATGGCCAAGGCCATCATCATCGGCATGGCAGCTAGCGCCATTGGCGTGTATGGCTATGCGCAGCTGGGGCTGGACCAGAAGATCTTCTGGGCCGGGCCGAACGCCGTGATCGGCGGGCTGATGTTCGGCTTTGGCATCGTGCTGGCCGGTGGCTGCGAGACGGGCTGGATGTACCGCGCCGTGGAGGGCCAGGTGCATTACTGGTGGGTGGGCCTGGGCAATGTGCTGGGCTCCACGCTGCTGGCCCTGGTCTGGGACGACCTGGCGCCCGCGCTGGCGCTGGACTATGACAAGGTGAACCTGCTGCGGCTCTTCGGGCCGCAGGGCGGCCTGCTGGTGACCTACGCGCTGCTGGCGCTGGCGCTGGCCCTGGTGCTGGCCTGGGAGCGGCATTTCTTCCGGCGGCGCAGGCTGTCGCTGGCCACCCAGGGCGCCAGCGCCTGAAACCCGTGCAAGGAAGCTCCATGACCCGCAACGCCACTGAAACCTACACCCCCACCTACCGCCTGGACATGATGGGCGAGCCCTGCCCCTACCCGGCGGTGGCCACGCTGGAGGCCATGCCCCAGCTCCAGCCCGGGGAGATCCTGGAGGTGGTCTCCGACTGCCCGCAATCGATCAACAATATTCCGCTGGACGCAAAAAACCACGGCTACGAGGTGCTGTCCATAGAGCAGGACGGGCCCACCATCCGCTACCTGATCCGTCGTTGAAAGGCCACCCCATGACGCAGCAGCACATCCTCATCATCATCCACGCCGCGCCCCATGGCAGCGAGCGTTGCCTGTCCGGCCTGCGCGTGGCCAATGCCATGGCGGCGCGTGCCGACGTGGCCGGCGTGCGCGTGTTTTTGATGTCCGACGCCACCGTGGCGGCCCTGCCGCACCAGAACGACGGCGCGGCGAATGCCATTCAAACCCTGGTGCAGGAGCTGGTCGCCGCCAAGGCGCCGGTGCAGCTGTGCCGCACCTGCGCCCTGGCGCGCGGGCTGGATCAGCTGCCGCTGATCGCCGGCGTGGGCATTGGCACGCTGGCCGACCTGGGCGACTGGGTGCTGGCGGCCGACAAGGTGCTGACCTTCTAATGTTCTGACGCGCCGCTGCCGGCCACCTGCGCTGGTCAGCCGATCTCGGCGATGAGCTCGATCTCCACGCAGGCGCCCATGGGAATCTGCGCCACGCCAAAGGCGCTGCGCGCGTGCTTGCCCTTGTCGCCAAACACCTCGCCAAACAACTCGCTGGCGCCGTTGGTCACCAGGTGTTGCTCGGTGTAGTCGCCCGTAGAGTTCACCAGGCTCATCAGCTTCACGATGCGCTGCACGCGGTTCAGGTCGCCGCCGGTGGCAGCATGCAGCGTGCCCAGCAGATCCACGGCTACGGCGCGCGCGGCGGCCTTGGCTTCATCGGTGCTCATGTTCTTGCCCAACTGCGCGGCCCAGGGCTTGCCGTCCTTGCGCGCGATATGGCCGCTCAGGAACAGCAGGTTGCCGGTCTGCACATAGGGCACGTAGGCGGCGGCCGGCACCGCTACCGGCGGCAGGGTGATGTTCAGTTCCTTCAGCTTGTCGTAAACGCTCATGGCAGTCCTCGAAAACACATAAACAAAGAAATGGGCCGCGTACCTTAGCATGCGCCCATGCACGCGTCGGCGCCCGGGTTGTCGCAGGATGCGTCCTTCGCGGGCGCCTGTCTGACCGCGCCCGCGCAGCGCCGCTGGCATCTGCCCGCGGCCCTGGCCGGCGGCCTGGCGGGCGTGGCGCTGCAGCTGCAACAGGCGGCGCTGTGGCCCTGGCCGGCCTATGCCGCTGTGCTGGGCCTGGCCTTGCTGGGGGCTGCCCTGCTGGCGTGGGCGCGCCGGTGGCGCGGGCGCGGCCTGGCCGTATTCCTCATCGCCCTGGGCCTGCTGTACGCCCTGTGCGGCCTGCGCGCCGCCGCCTTTCTTGCCCATGCCCTGCAGCCGGATCTGGAGGGGCGCGACCTGCAGGTCACTGGCGTGGTCGCCGCCATGCCGCAGTCGCGCGAGACCGGCCTGCGCCTGCGCCTGGCCGTGGAGTCGGCGCGGTGCGACGGGCAGATCGTCCAGCTGCCGCCACTCATCGACCTGTCCTGGTACGCGGCCGGTCCCGGCGACGACGCGCCCGCCCAGCCACCGCCCGCCGTGCACGCGGGCGAGCGCTGGCGCCTGACGGTGCGCCTGAAGGCACCGCACGGCGGGCGCAACCCGCATGGTTTTGACTACGAGCTGTGGCTGTGGGAGCAGGGCGTGCAGGCCACCGGCTATGTGCGCAGCAGCGACCGCCTGGATGCGCTGTACGGCCCACCGGTGCGGCTGGCCGCCACCTGGCGCTACCCCGTGGAGCGGCTGCGCGAGCGCGTGCGCGACGCCATCCTGCGCACGCTGGCCCCCGGCGCCGACGCCGTCCGGCAGCGCGCCGTGGGCGTGGTGGCGGCCCTGGTCACGGGCGACCAGCGCGCCATAGAGCGCACCGACTGGGATCTGTTCCGCGCCACGGGAGTGGCGCACCTGATGAGCATCTCGGGCCTGCACATCACGCTGTTCGCCTGGATTGCGGCGGCCGCCATTGGCCGGGCCTGGCGCCGCTCTACGCGGCTGTGCCTGCTGCTGCCCGCGCCCACGGCCGCGCTGGCGGGCGGCGTGCTGCTGGCCGGGGCGTATGCGCTCTTCAGCGGTTGGGGCGTGCCGGCGCAGCGCACGGTGTGCATGCTGGCCACGGTGGCGCTGCTGCGCCTGTCGGGGCGGCGCT
>JAFEES010000185.1 GCA_018240995.1 Pseudomonadota bacterium
GAATACCAGTACGTCCACCGTCCGTAAGTGGGAGGTGGGCGACAAGCGCCCCAGCGGGCCGTCGCAGAAGCTGCTGGACATCCTCGAACGCAAGGGGTTGGAGGCGGTGCTTTGAGGCTCGTCACCCCTAGTACTGCGACCCGAAAGTATCGAAACATGAAATCGCGCCTTCGCACGCATGGCGGCGTTGCAAATCCTCGCAATAGCTTCGGCTATTGCTGCGGTTTGCGCCTTGCCCTGCGCGCGAATTCATCGATTTCATCTTGTTCCTCTACTTCCGGGTCGCAGTACTAGTGCCACGCCCGCACGGCTTTCATCGATCCGCCGTTTTTGTGCGAACTGCTCATCGCGCTGGTATGACGGGATGTGTCGCGTTGTTTGAAGTCGATGACGCATAGGCCGTGGCAGCGCTGGCAGAGCTTGGTTTGCCTTTAGACTACCCGTACAATGTCAGGACATAAAATCCTTCTTTTGACCGGGGCATACATGAACACGCTTACCCTCGCCAAAACCGAACGCATCGACGTCCGCACCAGCGCGCCCGCCAAGCAGCTGCTGCAAGAGGCCGCGCGCGCCAGCCATAAAAACGTCAGTGAATTCCTGCTCGACGCGGGCCTGACGGCGGCGGCGCAGACGCTGGCCGATCGGCGCCAGTTTTTGCTGGACGAGGCGCAATGGCAGGCGTTTGAAGCCGCCCTCGATCGCCCGGTGCAGCCCAAGCCGCGCCTGCAAAAACTGCTGCGCGAGCCGGGGATGCTCGGTTGAGCCGCAACTACGCCGCCATCCGCAAGCTGGCGGCCAGCGATCAGACCGAGGGCTTTGACTGCGGCCAGCCGGCGTTGAACCAGTTTCTGCAGCGCTACGCCCTCGTCAACCAAAAGTCCCATAGCGCACAGACCTATGTCTGCTGCCAGCAGGGTGAGGTGGTTGGCTTCTACAGCCTGAGCGTCGGCAGCGTGCAGCCGCAGGCCGCCACGCCCCGGGTGATGAAAGGCATGGCGCGCCACCCGGTGCCGGTGATGCTGCTGGCGCGGCTGGCCGTTGATCTGGCGCACCAGCGCCAGGGCCTGGGGCAGGCGTTGCTCAAGGATGCGCTGCTGCGCACGGCGCAGGCGGCGGAGATTGCGGGCATTCGCTGCCTGTTGGTACATGCCAAGGACGATGCCGCGCGGCGCTGGTACGAGGGCTGGGAGTTCGAGCCCAGCCCGACCGATCCTTACCATCTGTTTTTGCTGCTCAAGGATCTCAAGGGGCTTTTGGGCTGAAATTCAAGACACCACCTGCGCAAGCAGCTCTTTAATCCATAGCACATGCCCACCGCACCCGACCTCTTCGACCAATGGGCCGCCGCGCCGCAGGCCAGCCCTGCCGTGGCTGCGGAACCAGCACCCGAGCCCCCGCCCGAGCCCGCGCCAGAAGCCACCTCCGCCACCCCCCAGCCCCTGCGCCGCGCCTTGCAAGAGTTGCTCAGAAACGGCCTGCTGGAACAAACGGCCAAGCCGCACCTGTTTCGCCACATCGCCAGCAGCACGGCGCGCGTCAACGCACTGCTAGAGCCGCTGGACCTGCAAGTGCGCGTGGATGACCTGCGCGGCCTGGCCTATGTGGCAGTGGCGCCCGGCTGGCAGGCGGGCGATGCGGAGGACGACGACGAATGGACGCACCCGCTGGTGCGCCGCCAGCGCCTGACGCTGGAGCAGTCGCTGCTGCTGGCCGTGTTGCGGCGCGAGTTCTTGCAGCGCGAGCAGGAAGGCGGCCTGGGCGTGGCGGTGCAGCTGGGGCTGGACGGCCTGCTGCCGCAGCTGGAGATTTACCTGGGCGCCACCGGCAGCGACATGCAAGACCGCAAGCGCCTGCTGGAGCTGCTGGACAAGCTGCGCGCGCACGGCGTGGTGTCGGAGGTGGACGCGCAAGACCAGCTGACCATCCGCCCCATGATCGTGCACCTGGCGAATCCGGAGAACCTGCAGGGACTGCTGGCGCATTTGCGGGGGCTTCAGCGGGCGGGAGAATCAACACCATGACCACCGTTCGCATCCACATTGATCCGGCCACTGATCCGGCTCAAAGCGTTGGCGTGTCGCGCGGGCGCATCGACACTGCCCGGGTGGACGCCACCACCGAAGCGCAGATTGCCCAGCACATCGCAGAAGACGAGGCCGAGGCGATGCAGGACGCCGCCCATTCTGCCCGCCGGGCAGACCCGAAGGAAAGGAAAAGGTATGCGCAAAACCATTCGACATGAGCTGGACTTGCAAAACCTCCCACCACTCACGCCCGCGCAGCAGGCCCAGCTGCAAGCGCTGACGCAGCAGCCGGACGAGGCCATCGACACCAGCGACATTGCGCCGCTGGATGACGCCATGTGGCGCCACGCGGTGCGCAACCCGTTCTACAAGCCCACCAAGACATCGACCACGGTGCGCGTCGATGCCGATGTGCTGGCCTGGCTCAAGAGCCAGGGCAAGGGCTACCAGACACGCATCAACGCCATCCTGCGCGAAGCCATGCTGCGTGCCATTGAGCACAAGACTTGAACCCCATGCCCACCCCCAGCTACCGCCTGCACGCCCTGCACCTGTACAACTGGGGCGCGTTCTCGGGCCGCCACCGCGCCGAGTTCGATGCCGGCAACACCGCCATCCTGGGCGCCACCGGCAGCGGCAAGACGACGCTGATCGACGCGCTGATGACGCTCTTGTGCCAGCACCCGCGCTACAACCTGGCCTCGACCGGCGGGCACGAGAGCGACCGCGACCTGGTGAGCTATGTGCGCGGCGCCAGCGGGCCGGGCTTGGGCGACGGCGGCGGTGGCCAGGTGGCGCGCGGCGGGCGCTGCGTGACGGGGCTGGCGGCGCAGTTTGTGCGGCAAGATGATGAGCACGGCCAGCGCGAGGAGCTGACCCTGGGCGCGCTGCTGTGGTTTGACGGCAGCGCCAGCAGCGCGGCCGAGATGGGCAAGCGCTGGTTCTTTGCGCGCGGCGCCGGCCACGGGCTGGACGCCTGGCTGGAGGAGCACCACGGCGGCGGCGTGCGCGCGCTATCAAGGCTGGAGAAGGCCAGCGACGGCCTGCAAATTTTCAGCAGTAAAAGCGCGTTTCTCGCGCGCGTGCAGCGCTTTTTTGAGGTGGGCGCCAACGCCTTCACGCTGCTCAACCGCGCGGCGGGGCTCAAGCAGCTCAACAGCATCGACGAGATTTTTCGCGAGCTGGTGCTCGACGACCACAGCGCCTTTGACGATGCGCTGCAGGTGGTCGCCAGCTTTGACGAGCTGGCCAGCATCCACGCCGAGCTGGACGTGGCCAACCGCCAGTATCTGGCGCTGCTGCCGCTGCGCGAGCTGGCCGCCAAGGAGGGCGAGCAGTCGGCAGCCCTGGCCGCGCAGCAGGACGTGCAGGCGCTGCTGGCGCCCTGGTTTGCGCGCCTGGGCGTGCGGCTGTGGGGCGCGCGCAGCGGTGATTTGCAGGCCGCGCTGCAGGCCCTGCAAACGCAGATCGCCGCCGCCCAGCAGCAGATCGAGGCCGCGCGCCAGCAGGAGCAAGAGCTGCTGGCGCTCTACCTGCGCGCCGGCGGCGCCAGCATCGAAGACCTGCGCCGCGAACTGGCCGCGCAGCAGGCGCTGATCGCCGAACGCCAGGCCCATGCGCAGCAATACCAACAGCTGGCGCGCCAGTTGCAGCTGGCCTGGCCGCAGCAGCTTTGCGCCGCCACGCTGGCCGAACACCAGGCGCAGGCCGCGCCCGCCCTGGCCGATCTGGATACGCGCCAGCAGAGCCTGCAGGCCGCCGCCGAGGACGCGATCGCGCAAGAGCACCAGCAGCGCACGGCGCTGCAGGTGCTGCAGGACGAGGAGCAGGCCGTGCGCCAGCGTCCCGGCTCCAACGTGCCGCCGCAGTTCCAGCAGTTTCGCGCGCAGCTGGCCGACGAGTTGGGCCTGGCCGAAGACGCCCTGCCCTTCGTCGCCGAGCTGGTCGAGGTGAGCGCCGCCCAGCGCGCCTGGCGCGGCGCCATCGAGCGGGCCCTGGGCAGCCAGCGCCTGCGCATCCTGGTGCCGCCGCAGGCGATCGACCCGCGCTGGCCTGGGTGAACCAGCGCCACAACCGCCTGCATGTGCGCCTGCTGGAGGTGCGCGCGCCGGTGCAGCCGCCGCAGTTCTGGGCCGATGGCTTTGCCACGAAATTGCAGATCAAACCGCACGCGCACCAGGGCGCGCTGCGGCAATTGCTGGCGGAGCTGGATCGCCACTGTGTAGAAAGCCCCGAGGCGCTGCGCGACACCCCGCACGCCATGACGGCGCAGGGCCTGATGTCCGGCCGCGCGTTGCAGTTCGACAAGCAGGACCAAAAGCGGCTCGACCAGGACTGGATGACCGGCTTTGACAACCACGACCGGTTGGCGCAGTTGCAAGAGCAAATCAAGGCGCAAACGCAGGCGTGGCAAGCGCAAGCAGCTATCAAAACAAAAGCATTGCAGCAGCAAACCCAAGCCAGCCAGCAGCGCCAGCTGTGGCAGAGCCTGCAGGCGCTGCGCTTTGACGCGGTGGACGTGGCCGGGGCGCGGCAGCAGGCGGCGGTCACGCAGGCGCGGCTCGATGCGCTGCTCGACCCGCAATCCGACACCGCCCAGGCCCAGGCGCGCTACCAGCAGGCAGCAGCGGCGCGCGCGGCGCTGGAAGATGGCCGCCGCCAGCTTGACCAGCGCCAGGCCGCGCAGCAGGTGGAACAGCGCCAGGCCCAGCAGCAGCACGACCGCTACGCCGTGCGCGTGCAGGGCGAAGCGCCCACGCCAGAACAAGACGCCGCGCTGCGCCGCTGGCTACGCATCGACACACACAACGAGCCCGATCCCACGCAACTGGAAGAGCAAGAACGCCAGGCCCAGCAGCGCGCCGCCGAGCAGGTGGCGCAGCAGCAGCGCCGCCTGGCCGAGCTGCACAAGGACATCATTCGCCAGATGGCCAAGGCGCAAAAGGAAGACCGGGGGGCACTGGCCGACCAGGCGCAAGAGGTGGAGGCGCTGGGGCAGTTTTTGCAGCGCCTGCGCCAGCTGGAAGAAGAAGCCCTGCCTGAAAAGCGCCAGCGCTTTCAGGAGTATTTGAACCAGGCCTCCGACCAGGGCGTGAGCACTTTACTGCGCGGCATCGAGGCGCAGGTGGCCGAGATCACCGAGCGCATCAGCGAGCTCAACCAGACCCTGGCGCGCGTGGACTTTCACGCCGGGCGCTATCTGCAGCTCGACCCCCAACCCATCGTCCACGCCAGCCTGCAGCAGCTGGAGCTCGCCCGCAAGCAGCTGCGCACCGAGCGCACGCGCGACGACGGCGGCCAGGCGCATTACCGCGCGCTGCAGGCCATGGTCGAACTGCTGCGCGAGCACGCCAATAACCGCCGCACCAAGGCCGCGCAGGCGCTGCTGGACGCGCGCTACCGCCTGCAATTCGCCGTGCATGTGCTTGACCGCGAAACCGGCCAGGTGCTGGAGCGTCGCACCGGCTCGCAGGGCGGCAGCGGCGGCGAGAAGGAAATCATCGCCAGCTATGTGCTCACCGCATCGCTGTCCTACGCGCTGTGCCCGGCCGGGCGCAGCTGGCCGCTGATGGGCTCCATCGTGCTCGACGAGGCCTTCTCCAAAAGCTCCCAGGCCGTGGCCGCGCGCATCATCCAGGCGCTGCGCGAATTCGGCCTGCACGCGCTCTTTGTCACGCCCAACAAAGAGCTGCGCCTGCTGCGCCAGCACACGAGGAGCGCCGTCGTCGTGCAGCGCCGGGGGGCGCAGG
>JAFEES010000186.1 GCA_018240995.1 Pseudomonadota bacterium
TTGCGCAGCGCCATCAGGCGGCGGTTGCGCAGGCCCTGGCTCAGGGCGCCGTGCAGGGCCACGGCGCTGAAGCCGTCTTGCTGCAGGTCATTGGCCAGGCCGTCGCATTCCACCTGGGTGCTGGCGAAGACGATGGCCTGGTCGATGGATGCGTCGCGCAGCCAGTGGTCCAAGAGCTTCCTCTTGTGCTGGGCGTTGTCGGCCCAGAACAGCTTTTGCTGGATGTTGGCGTGTTTTTCCTGCGGCGAGTCGATCTGGATCTTCTTCACGCTGGCACCGCCCTCGTGCATCACGCGCATGGCCAGCTGCTGGATGCGCGGTGCAAACGTGGCGCTGAACATCATGGTCTGCTTGCGCTGTGCCGTGAGTTCGTTGATTTCGGCCAGATCGTCGGAGAAGCCCAGGTCCAGCATGCGGTCGGCCTCGTCCACCACCAGGAACTGCACCTGGTCTAGCTTGATTTGCATGGAACGCTGCAGATCCAGCAGGCGCCCGGGCGTGGCCACCACCAGGTTGGCGTTTTGCAGCTTGGCGATCTGCATCTGGTAGGGCATGCCGCCGACCACGTTGGCAATGCGCAGGCCCTTGCAATGCTTGACCAGGTCGATGGCGTCATGCGCCACCTGCTGCGCCAGCTCACGCGTGGGGCACAGCACCAGGGCGCCGGGCACGGCGGCCTTGAAGTTGCGCGCCTGCATGGGGTTCTTGCGCTTGGGGCGCTTGGGGGCGGCCTCGCCGCGCGCGGCGGCTTCAAGAGCGGCGCGTTCGTACTCGGCCCGCTGCGCGGCCTCGGCCTCGGCCTGCTGGCGCAGCAGCGTGTGCAGCACGGGCAGCAGGAAGGCCGCGGTCTTGCCGCTGCCGGTCTGGCTGGAGACCATCAGGTCGATGAAGCGGCCATCCTCGGCGCCCGCGCCCATGGCCAGCGGAATGGCCTTGTCCTGCACGGCCGTGGGCTGGCTGTAGCCCAGGTCGGCCACGGCCTGCACCAGCTCGGGCGCCAGGCCCAGCTTGACAAAACCATTCGGCGCAGCGGCCTCGGGCGCGGCGTTGGTCGTGGAAATAACGGAATCGGCAGGCGCGCACTCGCCCTGCAACAGAACTTGCTCAGTCATGATTTGCTCACACGAAGACGGCCGCAGGCGCTACCTGGGCAGGCTTCGCTCGATGGTTACAAAACATCAACCATCAAACGAAACCAAGGGCCGTAGCGGACGACCCGGGTGGGCATTGTTTGCAAGGCGCCGCGTGGCTGTCACGCTGGCGTGCAGTGCCCGGTGTGTGAAGGGAGATGCACAAAAAAATTGCACCGCGCTCGTAGCGGTGCAAGGCGTGGATTATGGCATGGCTCGGGTTTTCCCGCAAGTGGCTGCACTATGCCGCCGGCCAAAGCTAACATGCATCGAGTGTCGCTTGCAGGAGGACGCCATGCAGCTACCGCTGAATATCGCCGCCCACGGCAGTGAAAGCCTGCAGCAGCAGATTACGCAGCAGATCCGCAGCCTGATCCATGATGGCCGCCTGGCGCCCGGTGCGCGCATGCCGGCCACGCGCGAGCTGGCCAGCGACCTGGGAGTGTCGCGCAATACCGTGATCGCTGCCTTCCAGCGCCTGGTCGCCGAGGGCTGCCTGGAGTCGCGCGAACCGGTCGGCACCTTCGTCGCGCAGCGCATCATCATCGATCGCCCTGCGCCAGGCCTGGCCCATCCCGCGGCAGCTGTGCGGCACGACACTGGCGCACACCGGCCGCAACCGCGCCTGCGCCTGCCGCAGCACTGGCAGGCACACCACGTGGCGCGCCCGCATGCGGGCCAGGTGGCGCTGGATTTTTGGGTGGGTCGCCCGGACGCGCGGCTGTTTCCGCTGCGCACCTGGAGCATGCTGCTCACGCGCGCGCTGCACAGCCAGGCGCACCAGCTGTGTGAATACGGCGACCCGCAGGGCCTGCTGGCGCTGCGCGAGGCCATCGTGAGCCACGTTGGCGCCACGCGCGGCATTGCCACCGATGCCGGCCGCGTGCTCATCACCAACGGCATCCAGGAGGGCCTGAGCCTGCTGGCGCAGCTGCTGATAGCGCCGGGCGTGGAGGTGGCCGTGGAAGACCCTTGCTACATGGGCGCCAGCCGTGTGTTCGCGGCGCATGGCGCGGTGCTGGCGGGCGTGCCAGTGGACGAGCAGGGCATGCGCACGCAGGCACTGCCGCGCAGGGCGGCCCTGGCCTATGTCACGCCCTCGCACCAATACCCCCTTGGCGGCACGCTGCCGCTGACGCGGCGGCGCGCCCTGCTGGCCTGGGCGCGCGAGTGCGGCGCCTATGTGCTGGAAGATGATTACGACAGCGACTTCTTCTACGACCGGGCACCGCTGCTGGCCCTGAAAAGCCTGGATGAGCACGACCAGGTGGTGTACCTGGGCACCTTCTCCAAGACCCTGGGCGCGGGCCTGCGCATCGGCTACATGGTGCTGCCGCGCAGCCTGTGCCAGGCGGCCGTGAACGCCAAGGTCATGCTGAACAACAGCCAGTCCTGGCTGGAACAGGCGGCGCTGGCGGCCTTCATGGCCGAGGGCGGCTATGAGCAGCATGTGCGCCGGCTGCGGCGCCTGTATGCGGCCCGGCGCGACCATCTGCGCACGGCCCTGGCACAGTGGCTGCCGCACTGGCAGGTGCAGGGCGCGGGCAGCGGCATGCACCTGGTGGCCAGCGTGCCGGCGGATGCCGCGCCCGTGCACGAGATGGAGCGCGCCGCCCACGCCCAGGGGGTGGGCATCTATGGCGTGGAGCGCGGCAACGGCCAGTTGCTGGACGTGGCGCCGGAGCACCCCTGGCGGCGCATCGTGCTGCTGGGCTATGCCTCGCTGGACGAGCCGCAGATCAGCGACGCCCTGCTGCGGTTGCGCCAGGCCCTTGCCTGACGCCCTCCGGCCGGCCGACAACCTGGTCGAGCACCAGCCGCAGGCCGCTGCTGCCCGGGGCCACGCGCTCCAGGCGTCCCTCTATGTCGCCCGGCTGCGCCGAGGGGCTGCCCAGGCGGGAGACGCGCGCCACGATGTCCACCTGGGCAAAGCCGGACAGGGCCATGCCCTGGGCCATGGCGCTGCTGTCGTCAAGCCGGAAGGCCACGGGCCAGGCCCCGGCCCTGGTGCGCATGGCCGCCACCGGCTGAACGAGAGTGAGATAAATGAAGAGGGGACGGCGCGATAAATGGAATTTTTGGGGACGTTCTGGCAAATTTCTGGACGGCAGTCTGAAAATTTGTTTTCTGTGGCGCAACAGCTTGGAGCCCATAGAAATCAGGCCTTCTGACCGTCACGAGCCGTGCAGATACTCGTTGATGGCGGCGAGGATCAAGGCGCTTTCGGCGGGGTACAGCGTGCCGTCGTCGCGCACGGGTAGGTAGGGGCGGGCGGGGATGGTTTTGCCGGGGATCATGCTGCGCGCGCTGGTGGTGCCGCCGAACTGGTGCATGGCGGAATATGCGGTCGTGGCTTGCACCGTGACCTGGCCGGCCGTTGCCACGGCGACGATCTGGCGGCGCAGGTCGCCAGACTCGCCGACCAGCGGCTTCTTGCCCGCGATGCGGCGCTCGCCCTTGGTGTTGAGGTCGCCGCTTTTCTTGCGGTAGCTCTTGCCCAGGCGGCCTGCCAGCATGCCCAGCGTGGCCTCGGTGTTGGGCTTCCACTTTGCGCCATCGGGGCCGGTGCTGGTTTCAAAGCGCCGCTTGGCGCGCTCGACGATGTCGTCGCCGATGGCCTGCAGGTGGGGCTGCATGTTTGTGGCGCGCTCGGCCAGGCGCTTCAGCAGGGCCTGGACGGCCTGGTCTTGGACGGTGATGGTGAAAGCAGCCATAATTGTTCCGGTAGGCGGTTGTTTCCAATGGGAATGGTTGGGGATCGCAAGGTCGCCATGATCCGGTTCTAATCCGGCGCCGCCTGCCGATGGAGCACGAACGGAAAGTCGGCGTCCGTTCAACCGTAGGGCCACGGCCACACGGGGATGGTGGAACTGCCGCCCACCGCTCCATCACCTGATTTCCTGGTACCGGGTTCTGTCTTCCAGGGCCTGCGCATTGATCTTGTATGCGGCGCGGGCAAGGTTCAACGTCTGCTTGGGCCTGGAGCGGACGAAGTTCACCGCGACAGCCAGTTTGACGGAACGATCATCCGTCAACGACTCGGTCACATACAGCACCGCCCCGTTGGCCCTGTCGAAATAGACCTTGGCATCGGCCAAGGCGCCAGGAAGGCTTTTCCACTCCTCCACCGTCAGCGCATCGCCGGCGATCGCATGGCGCTCGGCCTTCCTTCCGACGATCAACCGGTCTTCCACGGCGATCTCAGCCGTGACAGCCGGCTGGCCGACTTTCTGCGCCAAGAAGTCGATCTCAGGCTGCTGCATGACGGCGGCCACTCGCCACTCATTGCGCGACACGCCGCCGGCAACCACGCCGTCAACCCAGTTGGAAAAGGCGGCGGCCCGCTCGGCCTGCAGCACCGGCGCCAGCTCGCGCCACATGGCCGCGCCGATGGGCGCATCCAGCGCCAGCAGCTTGTCGTCGATGAAGCGCTGCAGCGGCCAGTCCGCCGCCGCCCCCGGCGCATGCCCAAAGCCCTTGCCAATGCCCACGGGCGCGCCCGTCTTCGGGTCTAGCTCATCCCAGCCCTCGGGCGGCTCGCCCAGGCCGGCGCGGGCGCTGGCCTCGCCCTCGCGTGCGCTCACGGCCACCACGCGGCACTGGCAGCCAAAGCCGTTGGGCGGAAAGTGCGCGATCCAAAACGGGTGGTCGTGCGCCAGCGTCAGCCCATGCCAGGCCAGGTGCTGCTCGCGCGGGTGCATCACGGTGTCGCTGTGGATGTAGCGCCAGTAGGGGCGCAGCCGCACATAGCCCGGCTCCAGCAACTGCTGGCGGCGCCCGGCCGCGTAGGCCGTGGCCATGTTCGTCTGGTAGATCACCCGCGTGCGCCAGGCCTCGCCCTCGGCAGACCCCTCGCCCGTCCAGCCCGTCCAGCCATGCTTGGCCACGATGGCCTTGAAGTCGCGCCGAAACGCCTGCAGCCCCTGGCCATCGGTGGCGCGCTGCACCATCACCGCCTGCAAGTCGGCCACCAGGTCGGCCTTGGCCGCGCCCGCCACGGTAAAGGCGCGGTCATGCGCGGCGGCCTCAATCTCGCCCCAGCGCTCGGTGGGCAGGGCCAGCTTGGCGCGCAGGTAGGCAATCTGCGCCTCGAACGGCGTGCCAAAGCCAAAGGCGGCAGCAGCCACATCAGGCATGCTCGGCCTCCGCGCGCGCCGCATCCAGGCCCTTGAGCTCGGCCAGCGCAAAGGCCGCCGCCAGCAGGCGCGTCAGGTCGGCCGTATCCAGCGCGCCGTAGGCCTGCTCGATGGCAGCGCGCACGGTATCGGCGCTGTCGGCCGCATCCACCAGGGCCTGCAGGTGATCGACCACGCGCTGCCACTCGGGCGCGGCGGCGCGCTCCAGGGCATCGGTGGCGGCGGCCACGGGGTCGGCTGGCGCCAGCGCCTGGGCAAAGCTCGCCGCCGGCTGCACCGGCAAGGCCGGTTGCGGCGCGGCCGGCGCCGCGCCGGCCTGCCCCCGCCGACTCCAGCCCTCGCCATACTTGGCGCGCGCCGCGTCCTCGCTCAGCGCAAAGCCCATGTCATACACCAGCTTGTCCGCCTCGGCCTGGGCCTTCTGGTCGGTCTCTTCCTGGATGTTGCGCCACACCTGGCAGGGCGCCAGGCCGTTCAGCTC
>JAFEES010000187.1 GCA_018240995.1 Pseudomonadota bacterium
TTCATCTGCTTTACCGCCACCGGCGGCGCGCGCATGCAGGAGGGCCTGCTGTCGCTGATGCAGATGGCCAAGACCAATGCCGCGCTCACGCGCCTGGCGAAGAAGGGCCTGCCCTACATCAGCGTGCTCACCGACCCGACCATGGGCGGCGTGTCCGCCGGCTTCGCCTTCGTGGGCGACATCGTTATCGCCGAGCCCAAGGCCCTGATCGGCTTCGCCGGCCCGCGCGTGATCGAATCCACCGTGCGCGTGACCCTGCCCGAGGGCTTCCAGCGCGCCGAATTCCTGCAAACCAAGGGCGCCGTGGACTTCATCTGCGACCGCCGCGAACTGCCGCAGACGGTGGCCCAATGCCTGGCCATGCTGCAGCGCCTGCCGGCCGACGCTGTTGCTTGAAAAACAATAGCTGTCAACGCTTTATGGACAAGCGCTGACAGCTGTTTTACCGCAACCCCTCAACCGACCATGACGCTGGCCTGCAAATGGCCCAGCACGATGGACAACACCTGCAGCAGCACCAGCAGCACCAGCGGCGACAGATCGATGCCGCCCATCAGCGGCACCACGCGCCGCACCGGCTGCAGCAGCGGCTCGCACAGGCGGGCAATCACGTCGCTGATGGGCGAGCGCGTCTGCATCCACGACAAAATGGCATAGGCAATCAGCAAGCCCATCAGGCCCGACACGGTGACGCGCGCCAGGCTGAACACGGCCATCCACGGCAGCCAGGCCAGGCCCACGCCGGCACCCAGCAGCAGCCACAGCAGCAGGAATTGCGCCAGTTGCAGCAAAAACGCCGCCACCAGGCTGGGCAGATCCCAGCGCCCCGCGGCCGGCACCAGCCGGCGCAGCGGCAGCACCAGCCAGTCGGTCAGCGCAAACACCAGCCGCCCGACAGGGTTGGCAAAGGGCACGCGTTGCAGCTGCATGTACAGGCGCAGCAGGCAGGCGCCGGTGAGCAGGCCGCTCACGACTTCGAGAAGATAGGAAATGATCTGAAACAGCATGGACAGCGACAAAAACTCGCGCCGGCTAGGCGCCACGGCGCCGACGCTGGCGCAGCATGGGATGATAGCGGGGCTGCTGCAGCGCCCCGACATGCCCCATCCCCTGACGCTCACCTCGCTACCCCTGTTTCCGCTCAGCACCGTGCTGTTTCCCGGTGGCACGCTGGCGCTGCGCGTGTTCGAGGTGCGCTACCTGGACATGGTGCGCAAATGCCAGCTTGCCGGCGCGCCCTTCGGCGTGGTGGCCCTGACTGCCGGGCAGGAGGTACGCCGCGCCGGCGCCCCCGAGGAGCAGTTCCAGCCCCAGGGCACGCTGGCCGTCATCGAAGAGCTGCACACGCCGCAGCCCGGCCTGATGACTCTGCGCTGCCGCGGCACCGAGCGCTTCCAGGTCACGCACCAGCGCCGGCTGCCGCACGGCCTGTGGCTGGCCGACGTGCAGCAGCTGCCGGGCGACCCGCATGTGCCGGTACCGCCCGACCTGCAGCGCGCGGCCGCAATGCTGGAGCAGGTGCTGGCAGCGCGGCATGGCGGCGCCGGCCCTGCGCCCACGCCCGAACAGCTGCAAGACTGCGGCTGGCTGGCCAACCGCTGGTGCGAACTGCTGCCCGTGCCCATGGAGCTCAAGCAGCACCTGATGACGCTGGACAGCCCCCTGGTGCGCCTGGAGCTGGTCGGCGACATGCTGGAGCGCCTGGGGATCGCGCCGTGAGCCTGAGCGCAGGGGTGGCGCGCACATGCTGAGGCAAGCCCTGGCCTGGCCGCGCCGAGTCAAGCAGCTGGTCGCCGTCACCCTCGATCTCACCCTCGGGCTGCTGGCGATGTGGCTGGCGTTCTCGCTGCGGCTCGATACCCTGCACTGGCCCGAAGGCCTGCAGTGGCTGGTCTACGGCCTGGGGCCGCTGATGGCCCTGCCCGTCTTCGTGCACATGGGGCTGTACCGCGCCATCTTCCGCTACAACGGCATCGCCGCGCTGCTCACCACAGGCCGCGCCGTGGCTCTGTATGGCGCGCTGCTGCTGGCGCTGCTGCTGCTGGCCAAGTGGGAGGGGGTGCCGCGCAGCGTGGGCATGCTGCAGCCGCTGATCCTGCTGCTGCTCGTGGGCGCCAGCCGCGCGCTGGGCTGGCTGTGGTTCTCGGGCCGCGCGCGCAACGCGCGCTACCGGCTGCTGATCTATGGCGCCGGCGTGGCGGGCGCGCAAACCGCCGCCGGCCTGGCCAGCGCGCGCCAGTACGCGCTGCGCGGCTTTATCGACGACGACAGCCGCAAGGTGGGCAGCAACATCAACGGCATACGCGTCTATGCCAGCGGCACATTGCCGGATCTGGTGGCGCGCGAGGCCATCACCGACGTGCTGCTGGCCCTGCCCAGCGCCGCGCCCGAGCGCAGGCGGGCCATCATCCGGCAGCTGGCCGAGCTGCCGGTGCGCATCCGCACCCTGCCCAGCCTCACCGACCTGGCCAGCGGCCGCGTGAGCGTGACCGACTTCCAGGATCTGGACATCGTCGATCTGCTGGGCCGCGCCCCCGTGGCCCCGGATCAGGAGCTGCTGGCGCGCAACCTGCAAGGCGCCGTGGTGCTGGTCACGGGCGCCGGCGGCAGCATTGGCGGCGAGCTGTGCCGACAGTTACTGCAGGCGCAGCCGGCCCGGCTGCTGCTGCTCGACCACAGCGAATACGCGCTGTACAGCATTCATCAGGAGCTGCAGGCCAGCCTGGCGGTGCAGGCCGGCGCTGACGAGACGGCGCGCTGCACGCTGGTGCCGCTGCTGGCCAACGTCACCGACGAGGCGCATATCGCCCATATCTTCGAGGAGTGGCGCCCCCAATCCGTGTACCACGCCGCCGCCTACAAGCATGTGCCCATGGTCGAGGCCAACGCCGCGCAGGGCGTGCTGAACAATGTCTTCGGCACGCTGTCGGTGGTGCGCGCCGCCATACGGCATGGCGCGCGCCATTTCGTGCTCATCTCCACCGACAAGGCGGTGCGCCCGACCAACGTCATGGGCGCCAGCAAGCGCATCGCCGAGCAGGTGCTGCAGGCGCTTGCGCCACAGGGCGGCACCTGCTTTTCCATGGTGCGCTTCGGCAATGTGCTGGGCTCCAGCGGCAGCGTGATCCCGCTGTTCCGCCGCCAGATCGCCGCCGGCGGCCCGGTCACCGTGACCCACCCCGATGTCACGCGCTACTTCATGACCATCCCCGAGGCCGCCCAGCTGGTGCTACAGGCCGGTGCCATGGCCCAGGGCGGCGATCTGTTTTTGCTGGACATGGGCGAGTCCATGCGCATCGCCGACCTGGCGCGGCGCATGGTGGCGCTGTCGGGCCTGACCGTGCGCAGCGATGAGCACCCCGAGGGCGACATAGCGATCCGCTTCACCGGCCTGCGCCCCGGCGAAAAGCTGTACGAGGAACTGCTGATAGGCGACAACCCCATGCCCACGGCGCACCCCCGCATACTGCGCGCACGCGAAGCGCATGCCAGTTGGGAGGAGCTGCAACCGGCCCTGGAGGCGCTGCGCCAGGCCGCGCTGGCGGACGATGGCGCGGCCCTCAAGGCCTGGCTGCAGCGCCTGGTGGCTGGCTACCAACCCGCCGAGGCGGCGCAAGCATGACCGCCCCCCTGCTGCATGCAACGCTCACGCTGCTGACCGGCAATGTGCTGGCCAACGCCTTGCCCCTGCTGCTGGGCCCGGCGCTCACACGCCTGTACGCGCCGGATGCCTTCGGCCAATACGCCCTGCTGTGGGCCGTGGCGACGAACCTGGGCGTCATCGCCTGCGCGCGCTATGAATTCGCCCTGCCGCTGGAAAAGACAGCCCATGGCGCGGCGCTGCTCATGGCCCTGTGCGCAAGGCTGCTGCTGCTGGTCACGGCCGCGTCCACGCTGGTGGCGCTGGCGCTCGCGTGGCACCAAGGCATGGCCCTGGCCTGGCTATTGCCGGCTGGGGTGCTGGCCATAGGCACCGCCCAGTGGCTGTCCCTGTGGGTCACACGCGCCCAGCGTTTTGCACTGCTGTCCACGGCGCGCCTGGTGCAGCAAGGCGGCGGCGCGACGCTACAGGTGCTGCTGGGCCTGCTCAAGGCCGGCCCGCTGGGCCTGCTGCTGGGGCCCATCGCCGGCTGCCTGTGCGCCGCCTGGCTGCTGGCGCGCCCGGCTCCACGGGGCGGCTGGCGACGCATGTGGCGCCAGCCGCCGGCGCGCCTGAAGGCCATGGCCGCGCGCCACCGCGACTTTCCGCTATACAACACGCCGCACGCCTTCATAGGCGCGCTGCAGGACACGCTGACGCTGCTGCTCATCGCCGCCTGGGCGGGCGACGCCGCCGCCGGCCTTTGGGCATTGGCGCTGCGCTACCTCAAGGCGCCGGCCACGCTGCTGGGCGGTGCCCTGTCGCAGGCCCTGTATCCGCAACTGCTGCAGGCGCGCACGGCCGACGCGGCAAGAGCCCTGGTGCGCCGCAGCATGCTGGCGCTGACGGCACTGGCCGCACCGCTGGCTGCCGTGCTGCTGCTCTGGGGCCCCGACCTGTTCACCTGGTTTTTTGGCGCCGCATGGGGCGATGCCGGGGGCCTGGCCCGGGCCCTGGCGCTGTACATAGGGCTGCATTTCATCGCCTCGCCGCTGTCGGTGGTCACGCTGGCCTGGCGCGCCCAACCCTGGGCGCTGCGCCTGTCGCTCGTGGGGCAGCTGGTGTTCTTCGCGGGCTTGGGCCTGGGCCTCTACCATGGCGGGCTGGTGGGCGCGGCCTGGGGCGTTTCTGCCGCCATGGCGGCGTACTTCCTTTACTACTTCCGGGCCTTGGCGCATTGGAGCGACGTTCCGCATGAGAGCCTTGCTTAACCGCTGGCGCCGCTGGCTCTGGCGACAGCTTTTCTATCGCATGGTGTTTGGCGAACAAGGCCGCGACGGCACGCGGCTGCCCCACACGCGCATCGCGCCCAGCACCTGCATAGAAGGCGAGCCGGGCCTTCAGCTTGCAGACCATGTGTTCATAGGCCAGTTCAACTTCCTGGACGCCACGGCCGGGCTGCGCATCGCCGAGGGCGTGCAGATCACCAACTTCGTGAGCATAGTCACGCACAGCTCGCACCACAGCATCCGGCTGCTGGGCCGCGCCTACGCCGGCCACCAAGGCGACATGCCCGGCTACATACGAGGGCCGGTGGAGATCGGCGCCTACAGCTTCATAGGCCCGCACAGCGTGATCGAGGCCGGCAGCCGCATCGGCAGGGGCGTGGTGGTCTGCGCCCATTCGCGCGTGCGCGGTGACGTGCCGGACTTCGCCATCGTCGCCGGCTCACCCGCGCGCAGCGTGGGCGACGTGCGCGAGCGCGACGCCCGGTTGCTGCGGCAGCACCCCGAACTGGCCGTGCATTACGCTGCCTGGGCCGGCGAGCTGCCACCAGAGGCGCGCGCGCATGACTGAAGCCACCCCCCACCTGTGCCTGCTGGGCGACGCCAACAGCCCGCACGCGCGGCGCTGGGCCGGTGAAATGCTGGCACGCGGCTGGCGCGTGTCCCTCGTCACCGCGCGGCCCGAGCAGCTAGACGGAGTGGAGCAGCGCGTACTACCGCCGGTGCGGCGCTCCACCGACTGGCTGCTGCGCGCGGGCGCGGCACGCCGCCATGTGCAGGAGCTGGCGCCGGACATCGTGCACGCGCACTACATCACCTCCT
>JAFEES010000188.1 GCA_018240995.1 Pseudomonadota bacterium
GTGGTGAAACAAGGAACCGAACCCGCGTCCCGCTTCCAACGCGGAGAGGCAAGCGTTGCTATTGAGTCCCTGATTCGGATCATTCGGCCATTTTGTGGACTTTGGTGAGGCTTGGGGAAGCGATCCTGATCGCAGTGTTCGACGCAGCCAACTGGTAGCCAGTCGCCATCCGATTTTTCGGACTACGCGGCGCCAATGACCATTGACAATGCATCTGCATTGACAAGGCAAGGCGATTGCATTACCATGCAAGGCATCCATCTCTTTGCTTGGAGAGCGCTATGTCCGCCACCCTTGAAGTCGAATCCACGCTGACCGACCGCTACCAGACCACGGTACCAGAGACCGTACGCCGCGCCCTTCGGCTGGGTAAGCGCGACAAGATCCACTACACGATCCGCCCTGGTGGTGAGGTCGTGCTGACCCGTGTCGAAGCCTCCGAGGGTGACGACCCGGTGCTCGGTCAATTTCTAGACTTCCTGACCCGTGATATCGCCAGCCACCCGGAGCGCCTACAGGCCATCGATGTCAGCTTCGTGCAGCGCCTCCAGTCGCTGACCGGTGGCATCGAAGTCGATCTCGACGCCCTCCTGTCGGCGGACGATGAATGAGCAGCAGCAAGCCCGCTCCTCTGGTCGTTCACGGCTGGACAATTTTTGCTCACCCGCTGTTCCTGGCCCAGCTTGAAATGCTGGCTCAGCAGGTCGAGACCCTCAAGAAAAAGGATCCGGTCGAGTACGTGAAGAAAAACGCCAGCAAGCGACTGGCGGCGATCACCAAGCTGGTGTTCGACGTCATCCCGCAAGATCCGACACGACCAGAGTACCGGCAAGGCAACACCCTCGGTGAAGATCACAAGCACTGGTTCCGCGCCAAGTTTTTCCAGCAGTACCGGTTGTTCTTCCGCTACCACGCCCCCAGCAAGGTGATCGTGTTCGCGTGGGTCAATGACGAGGACACCAAACGCGCCTACGAGAGCAATGACGATGCCTACCGGATTTTCCGGAAAATGCTGGCCAGCGGTCATCCACCCGACGACTGGGATCAGCTGCTAAATGAAGCCCAGCCTACGGCCGCACGACTGCAATCCAGCATGGCGGCCCTGAAGGAGCTGCAATGATCAACAACAGCCATCAGCCCACGGAACCACAGGGTCAAGTTCTGCTCACCGTAGATGCTGAAGCCTTACGGCAGTTTTGCGAGTTGCTGGACGCCCCGATCAAGCACAACGAGGGACTGGCGCGACTCATGGCGTTGACGCCACCCTGGTCAAAAAAGGCTGGCATCGAAGGTGTAGACGAGGCCAAGTGAGCTTGGCTTCTACGGCGAACAGCGTTGTCATGGGGCATCTATCTTGGAGAAGAAAAAGATGCGTTACCCCGTGATGACTGAAAAACACGTCGCCGACCGCTGGCAGGTCAGTCTCAAGACGCTGCGCCGCTGGCGACTCGATGGCCAAGGGCCGATCTGGCACAAGCTGTTTCGCCACGTCCGCGGCCACGAAGTCGATGTTCTCGAATTCGAGTGCCGCAGTGTGCAATTCCTGATGACCCTGGTCGGCATCGACCGGGAGTTCAAGCCTGCCGATGAGGATGTCGGCGCAACGTTTGATGCACAAGGTAGCCGTTACCTCACAGCCAAAGACATCGCTGAAGCAGCATCGCTACATCGACGTAGACGGCAGCCCATACGGTCAGGACATCTACCAGCCGACTTGGCAGCCGCAGCCGACTTATGAGCCTTGCTATACCCCACCGTCGCCCGGTTTCGATGTTTGGTGAGGCAGGAATTCTTCTGCCGTGTGGATTTTGGTTGATGGATGTAGCTCGAACGGGCTTACATCCGCCCTTACATCGCCATAGACAAAGAAAAACGCCTTACAAGCAATTCACTTGTAAGGCGTTGATTTTATTTATGAATTTTGGTGGTGTAGTTCCCTGCTACAGGAAACCAGCCTCCCGCATGGGCGGGTCCACCGTGGACGTGATTATACGTGATGGGCGCATCCGAGGAAAAACCGGACGTCCCCGCACATTTCCTCGTTGTGTCAGGCACCGAACGGTCTGCGGTTCGATCCTCAAACACGGAATCGAACGCGGCGCGTTGGCCCAAGATCAGGACGCATCCCATCCAGCGCCCGCGCGCCACTGGCGGTCGAAGCCGTTGCCCGCAGCGAGAGCCGTCAGCGCGGGCAGCAGGAATTCGCGCAAGGCCTCGATGACCGCCGCCAGCGCCATCGGCTCCAAGGCGTTCTTGCGCTGGAAGGCCGACCACTGCTTGTTCTTCTGATCATCCTGCGCGAACTCATCGGTCAGGCCGAGCGGCAGCCCCGCAGGGATGCCCGTGCCCCGGCGCTCGAACGTGGCGCGGATCGCCTGTGCCAGCACAGTGCCGTCGAAATCGGAATGCCGGGACAGAATCCACAGATCGAAGTAGTCCTTCATCCGGCTATTGAGGATGCCCAGTGAGGCCATCGCTTCGAACTTTTCGGCGACGACCGTGTAGCGGGGATAGACCCGTAGCTGCGGTGACGGCATCCCTTCGAGGATGACCGGGTACTGCGCATCCTCCGGGCCGGGCACGACGGCGTCGCCGAAGCCGATGTCGATCTGCACCGGGCAGCGCGCACCGTCGAGCAGACCGATCAGCGTCACCCGGACGCCCGCGTAGTTGGCCTCCTTGCGGATCTCGGCAGCCTTCACCGTGTCGGCCTGGAACACGATGCCGTCATCGTTGTCGATCTGGCTGATCTGGCTGATCTGGCGGAACAGGTTTTCCAGATGCGGCAGCTCGGCGGAGCCAAAGCCCAGCAGGTCGGCATCGTGCGTCGGGCGATGCGGCACGTCGAACCACAGGTCGAACAGCAGCGCGCCCTTGAGCAGAAACTGGCCGCGCTCATCGGAAGCGCTCAGGCGGTACAGCATCCGCTCCAGCGCGTAGCGCGTCAGCAGCAGGTTGAAGTCGAGCTTTTCGGCGCGGGCCTTGTTGAGCAGCCGGGCGCGAACCGATGCGGCGACGTTGCGCTGGTTCATGCCAGGCTCTCCAGATAGGGGCGCATCACGTTGGCCACGCGGTCGATCTTGGCGCAGCGCCAGATCTCATCGCTGGTCATGCGCTTGGCGGCCCAGGCCTCGCGCAGCGCCTCCAGCGCCACATCCAGTCCGATCTTGTTGCGGTACTTGAAGCAGTCGGCCACGGTCTTGGCGACGCTGGTGACGCGGACGGTGACGCCATCGACGACGTGCTCCTCGACGCACTCGGTTAGCGCCGCGCCGGAGAAGCGGACGAGGCGCAGCGGCGGGTAGTCCAGCTTCGGGGTGGCGGCCTTGTTGTCGATGGCCAGCCACACCTCGAACGGGGCCTGCGTCGTCAGATCGTGGAAACGCAGCGCCGACAGCAAGCAGACCACGCCCTTGGGGACACGCCGCGCGACTTCGGCCAGAGTGCCATGGGCCGATACAGGCCGCTCCGTCAGGCCGTACAGCCCGCGCCCAACGCGTTCCAGTTGCCCGCGCCGCACGGCCCGCGTCAGGGCCACCCGAGGGATGCCCAGCGGGGCCAGATCGCAGGAACGCACCAGTCCTCGCGCGCGCACCAGATCGAGCAGTTTGTCGGCGGTCGTGTCCATAGTCAGGCATATTGTTCCATAACATCGGTAGATGTCAATAACAACCGATGAATAGGAACCGCGCCACTGGACGCACATCCCAGACGATGAGAACGCCCCACTGAGGGATTGAGGCCCAGCGTACCCCCACCCGTGAGGGCGGCAGCAGTGCCGTCGCGGTTTCCAGCGGCTTTTTTGCATGGAGACACCGACGATGACCCAACGCTGCGCCTGCTGCGACAAGCCCTTCGACCCGCGCCCACAAGTTCCCGATCAAGCCTTCTGTTCGGCGCCCGATTGCCAGCGCGCCCGCAAGCGACAGTGGCAGCGGGCCAAGCTCCAGTCCGATCCCGACTACCGGATCAACCAGCGTGCCGCCCAGCAGGCGTGGTCGCAGCGCAACCAGGACTACTGGCGCAACTACCGCGACGCCCGGCCCGAGTACGTGCAGCGCAACCGCGAGCAGCAGCGGTCGCGGGATCTGGGCCGAAACGTCGAACTTGCAAAGATGGACGTGTGCGACCTGCCGAGCGGCCTGTACCTGTCCGGCCTGATCATCGACGAGGCCGAGGGGATGCCGTCGGCGGCGGCCTACGCGCACCGCTTCGGCAGCCTGATCCGCGCCTACCAGACGGTGGGCTTCACGCCGGATCGGGACTAACAGTATCTGGAGGTCAATCAGTTCCTGCGCCGCCTCCACCCGGAGATCGTCGGCCAAACCGAGCGGATGATCGCCGAGGTCGGCGGCGCGGTCGTGCGCGATCCGGCGACCGACCTGCTCACGGTCAACCGCGAGTTCACCGTCTCGCTGGTGCTCTCGCGCTGCCAGTTGCTCGACAACGACCGCCGCCGCTGGAAGGTGCGCTTCGACACCAGCCTCGCGCCGGACATCACGGTCGCCGTGCGTCTGGATGACAGCAATCAGGCGGCGTTGGATTACTACCTGCTGCCGCGTCTGGACTTCGGCCAGCCGCGCATCCACCTGGCCGATCACAACGGCCTCGAATTCGAGAGCTACCGCTTCGACAGCCTGGACTACCTCTACGGCATGGCCGAGCGCAGCCGTCTGAGGAGAGTCGCATGAGCAAGCAGCACCACGCTTCCGAGCTGCAAATGATCCCGGTCGATCAGATCGCGGTGCTCAACCCACGCGACCGCAACGGCCGCGTGTTCGAGGAGATCGTCGGCAACATCAAGAACGTCGGCCTGAAGAAGCCAGTCATGGTCACGCCACGCGACGATCTGGAGGATGGCAAACACTTCCTGCTGATCTGCGGTGAAGGACGGCTCAAGGCGTTCAAGTCGCTCGGCGAGAAAGAGATTCCGGCACTGGTGGTGCGGGTCAACAACGAAGACGCCTTCATCATGAGCCTGACCGAGAACATCGCCCGCAGGAAATACAGTGCGCTGGAACTGCTGATGAGCATCGAACAGTTGAGCCAGCAGGGCTACGACAAGCGCGTCATCGCCCAGAAAACCGGCCTGAGCCTCGACTACATCAAAGGCATCCTGCTCCTCTTCGAGAAGAGCGAGGAACGCCTGCTGGCCGCCGTCGAGGCCGGCAGGGTTCCACTCAACGTCGCCATCACCATCGCGGGCGCAAGCGACGAAGAAGCGGTGCAGGCCGCGCTGCAGGATGCCTACGAAACCGGCCAACTGCGCGGCGGACAACTGATGCAGGCGCGGCGCGTGCTCCAGCGGCGCAGCACCTTGGGAAAAACGCTGGCCCACCGGCCCGCGCGCAAGGGAGCGTCCGTCACCACCTCCAGCCTGGTGCGCAACTACCAGCACGAGGTCGAGCGGCAGAAGCTGATGGTCAAGAAGGCCGAATTCACGCAGCAGCGCCTGCTGTTCGTGATCGAGGCGCTGCGCCAGTTGCTGGCCGACGAGCATTTCTCCAACCTGCTGCGCGCCGAAGGACTGGACACCTTGCCCAAGCAACTGGCCGAGCGCGTCTGGGCTGGAGGTCACGCGGCATGAGTCGCCCGCCGCTGGGGTTCATCCCAGAACCGGCGCTCCAAGATGTGCCGCAGCAGGAGCTTCTCGACTCGCTGGACGTTCTCGAACAGCACTAATA
>JAFEES010000189.1 GCA_018240995.1 Pseudomonadota bacterium
TCGAAGGGCTTCGACAAGCTCAGCCTGAACGGTAGTTGATACATCAAAGGCCCGGGTCAATATGGTGCACGCTTACCTTGAGAGCAGTTCAACGTAGGCTTGATAACTGTAGCTGCGGTTTTTCTTCTGCCCCGTCATCTCGGTCACGATGCCCAGCGCCTCCAGGGTTTTCACGGCGGCAGTGGCTGTCGGGAAGCTGGTGTCCAGTTGCTGGCGTGCGCGTTCGATGGTAAAGCGCGGCATCATCGGCAGCATCTCGAACAGGCGGTAGCTGGCGGGCCCAGCCTTGGGTGATTGCAGCAGGCGGCGGCGATCCGCGGCCACCATGCTGGCGACGGCAATGATGTTTTGTTCTGCCTCCAAAGCTGCCACGGCCACGCCTTCGAGGAAGAAGCCTACCCATGCCTCCCAGTCGCCATCGCTGCGGATGCAGGACAGCCGCCGGTAATACTCGGCCTGATGCCGCTTGAGGTAGCCGCTGAGGTACATCAAGGGCTCGGCAAGCAAGTCCCAATGCTGCAACAGCGCAGCAATCAATAGGCGGCCTATGCGGCCGTTGCCATCCAGAAAGGGGTGAATGGTTTCAAACTGGGCATGGATCAGTGCGATCTTGACCAGCGGCGGCAAGGCGCGGCCATCGTCATGAATGAACTGCTCCAGTTGGGCCAGCAAGTCGCCTACACGCTCCGGCGGTGGCGGCACAAACGCAGCATTGCCCGGCCGGGTACCACCAATCCAGTTCTGCGAACGGCGCAGCTCGCCCGGTTGTTTTCCCGCCCCGCGTGCGCCATCCAGCAGCAGGCGATGTGCTTCGCACAACAGCCGCACGCTGATGGGCAGACCGCGCGCATCGCGCAACTGCTCCTGCACCCAGCGAAAGGCGCGCAGGTAGTTGGTCACCTCCTCCACGTCCTCGATGTTGCTGACCTTGAAACCCGCCTCTTCATCGAACAGGTCGGTCAAGGTGGCTTGGGTGCCTTCGATTTGGGAGGTCAGCAAAGCCTCCTTGCGAATGGCGCTGTAGAGCAGCCAGTCCACCGACGGCACCAGTCCGGACACACCGGCCAGCCGCGCCAAGGCCAATTCGGCCAGCCGGTTCAGCTCGGTGTAAATAGAGGGCGCAAGTGCTGGCCCCGTCGGCGGCAGCGGGTGTGGAACGAAGGCGCGCACGGACTCGCCCAACGTAGTGGAAACAGCATAAATGCCAGTGGTTCGGTTCATTGAAAACGCTCTTTAAATGCCCGTCGCAGTATTAAAGCATTCTTTAATTTATGCCAAGAGAACGAAAGAGCGTTTTTATACGGGCCTGTCGCTCGCGCCCCTAGTCCGCTTTGACGATGGGCTAAAACCCATCCTTCTTCACAATGGATTGACTCCATTTCGAGAGGATGACGCATGGGACTCCAAGGCAAGGCGGCGCTGGTAGGCGCCGCGCAATACAAACCCGAAAAATACGGCACGGCGCCGCGCATGTTCCACCTGGAACAGGTGGCAGACCTGGCCACGCAGGCGCTGGCCGACGCAGGCCTGAGCCTGTCGGACGTGGATGGCCTGATCACCACCGGCCCGCATTTTCACGAGGCCAGCAGCTTCGTGCCCGCCATGGCCGGCGAATACCTGGGCGTGGCGCTGAACTTTGCCGAGGTGGTTGACCTGGGCGGCGCCAGCTCGGTGGGCATGGTCTGGCGCGCGGCGGCGGCCATCGAGCTGGGCCTGTGCGACACCGTGGTCTGCGTGATTCCGGCGCGCATGACGCCCCTGTCCGAGCATGACGACCACATGGCCGAGGTCATGAAGGCCTCGCGTTTTGGCGGCCACAGCACGCGCTTTGGCGCGCCCGAGGCCGAGCTGGACCTGCCCTACGGCCACATGGCGCAAAACACCGGCTACGCCATGATTGCCCAGCGCTACGCGGCCATGCATGGCTACGACGCTGCCGCCCTGGCGCGCATCGCCGTGGATCAGCGCTTCAACGCCTGCCACAACCCCGAGGCCATGTTCTACGGCCAGCCGATTACCGTGGATGACGTGCTCCACTCGCGCATGGTGGCCGAGCCGCTGCGCATGCTGGAGATCGTCATGCCCGTGGCCGGCGGCGGCGCCATGGTGGTCACGCGCGCCGACAAGGCCAGATCCTGCAAACACCGCCCGGTGCAGATCATCGGCTGCGGCGAACATGTCCAGACCAAGAGCCCGACCTACGCCGCCGATATGCTGGCCACGCCCATAGGCCCGGCATCGGCCAAGGCCTTCTCCATGGCCGGCATGAAGCCCGCTGACATGCACATGGCGCAGATCTACGACTGCTACACCATCACCGTGCTGCTGACGCTGGAGGACGCCGGCTTTGCCCCCAAGGGCCAGGGGCTGGACTTTTTGCGCGCGCATGACTTCACTTTCAAGGGCAACTTCCCCATGAACACCCACGGCGGCCAGCTGAGTTTTGGCCAGACCGGCAGCGCCGGCGGCATGACCCAGGTGATCGAGGCCATGCAGCAAATCCAGGGCCGCAGCGGCGCGCGCCAGCTCGGCCGCAACGACCTGGCCTATGTCTCGGGCACGGGCGGCGTGATGAGCGAGCAAGGCGCATTGATTCTGAAGGGAGCCTGAGCATGGCCTGGAACAAACCCCTACCCCACCCCACGCATATCTCCGCCCCCTACTGGGAGGGCCTGCAGGCCCATGAGGTGCGCCTGCAGCAATGCGAGCATGGCCACTGGCTGTTCTTTCCGCGCACGCACTGCCCCACCTGCGGCTCGCGCCAGCTGCAATGGAAGCAGGTCAGCGGCGAAGGCCAGCTCTACACCTTCACCGTGGCGCGCGTGCCCACGCTGCCCGAGTTCACCGACGAGATGCCGCAGCTGCTGGCCGTGGTGCAGCTGGACGAGGGCGTGCACATCAACACCACCCTGGTGGGCGTGGCGCCCGAGCAGATCCGCGTGGGCCAGCGCCTGCGCCCGGTGTTTGACGAGCGCCCGGGAAGCGCCACGCTGCTGCGCTTCACGCCGGTCGAATCCAGCCACCCCGGCGTGATCCGTGTCGAGGCCGAAGATGCGCCCGCAGCGCCCACCGAAGCGGCCGTGCAAAAGCAGCTACCCCAGGTGAACTGCAAGGACATCGCCGCCATGCGCGCGCTGGTGTCCGAAAGCTACTCCGACTGGTCCAACGAGATCACCGTCACGCAAGAGCTGATCGACCAGTTCGCCGCGCTCTCGGGCGACGACTACTGGATCCACACCGACCCCGAGCGCGCACGCAAGGACAGCCCGTTTGGCACCACCATCGCCCATGGCGCGCTGGTGCAGGTGCTGATGAGCCGCTTGAAACTGCCCATGGCCTTCGAGGTCACGGGCTACAACAACATCGTCAACTACGGCTCGGATAGGCTGCGCTTTCCCACGCCCGTACCCTCGGGCTGCCGCATTCGCGCGCGCTACCGCATCAAGTCGGTGGAGCAGGTCAAGAGCGGTACGCAGCTGACCATGGAAATCAACATCCACGTCGTCGGCCAGGAACGTCCCTCGGTCATCAACGACCTGGTCATGCTCTACATGTGATGACTGGCGCCAACTCGCAACGCTCGCTGGTCACGCTGATGCTGGCGGCCAGCCTGGCCTCCACCATTGGCGGCCTGCCGTTCAACACCCTGCCGGTGCTGCTGGGCAGCCTGGCCGACAGCTTTGCCCTGCCGCCCGAGCAGGTGGGCCTGCTGGGCTCCATCTGCTTTGCCGGCTACCTGCTGGGCACGCTGGGCGCGCCCATCTGGATGAACCGCCTGAACTGGCGCTGGCTCACCGCCATCAGCGCCGCGGCCACGGCCGCCTGCTTTGCCCTGAGCGCGCAGGTGCAGGCCGTGCAGACGCTGTACGTGGTGTGGGCGGCGATAGGCTTTTTCGCCTCCACCATGACCTGCCTGGGCATGCGCATCCTGGTCGAACTGCCGCACAAGGAGCGCGCCTTTGGCGTGCGCCAGGGGGTGGAGCTGTCGGTCACGGCCATGGCGCTGTTTGCCCTGCCGCCGCTGGTGATCGCGCAATACAAATACCCCGGCGCGGCCTGGGCGCTGGCGGCCCTGGTGGCCGTGCTGGGCCTGTCGGCCTGGGGCGTTCCCAGCCGTCCCCTGAACGCCAACCTACCAGGCACGCAGCCCGGCAAGTCACGCCTGCCCGCCGCATCCTGGGCCGCGCTGGCGGTGTTCTGGCTGTTCCTGGTCGGCAACATCGGCCTGTGGGCATTCCTGGAGCGCATAGGCGTGGCCTTGAAAGTGGCATCCACCGAAATGGGCGTGGTATTTGCCGTGCTCAAGCTGCTGGGCAGCGTGGCGGCGTTCTTTGTCGCCGCCCTGGGCGCGCGCGTGGCCGCCGGCCAGGCCTGGGCCCTGACACTGGCCGCTCTTGCAGGGGGGATTGGCCTGCTGGCCACGGCCGCCGGCTTTGCACCCTACGCGGCCGGCGCCTGGCTGTGGGAGTTCGCCTTCACCTGCGGCTGCGTGCTGCAGACCGCCCACATCGCCCGCACCGACAGCAACGGCCGCGCCGTGGTGCTGGTGCCCGCCGCGTTTGCCCTGGCCTCCATGGTCGGCCCGGGCCTGGCCGGCAAGCTGATGGGCGCGCAAGGCCATATGCCGGTGCTGTGGCTGGCGCTGGCGTCCAGCGTGGTGCCGGTGCTGGCCCAGTGGTGGCGCGCGCCACGACGCATGGTGCGACATGCTGCCTGAGTGACAGGTAAACGTCCCAACCCTTTTTGGTAGCGAAAAGTAGGAGAACTTTCATGGTGGTAAGAGGCGTGAATCGGATCATCGTGGCGGTACGAGATCTCCAGAAGGCAAAGAGCTACTACGCCGATCTGCTCGGCGCGACCTTTCACGAGGCAAACTGGACAGGAGAGCCTTTCGGGATTCAAGTCGCGATCAGCTGGAACGCAGGCATCGAACTCTGCGCGCCAATCCCCGGGAAAGAGCGCGAATGCTTCCTGACGCCACTACTCGATGAACGGGGCGAGAGCCTTCTCAACGTCGTATTCAACGTTGACGACGCCGACGAGAGCCTTGCACGCGCAAAGGATTTGGAGATTCAGACGATCAACGCCGTCGACTACACGCAAGAGGAGATAGACCGGCACCTGGATGGGCTCTTCACGCGCTACAAGGAGTACTTCCTCAACACCAAAGCGCAACGAGGATTTGGGATCACACTCGGGCAATTCGAAGCGAAGAAGGGCTAGTACAGCAACCCGAAAGTAGAGGAGCATGATGCCCGCCACTGAGCCGGAGCGTTCGAAATACAAAAGGGGCCTGATCCAGGCCCCTTTTGTTCATTCGCCGGAGAAGAATTTCAAGCGGCGGCCTTGCGCGCACGCGCCATGGTGATGGCCGTGTCCTCGATCATGTCCTCCTGGCCGCCGACCATGCCACGGCGGCCGAGTTCGAGCAGGATCTCGCGCGCCGGCACGCCGTACTTCTGCTCAGCGCGCTTGGCAAACAACAGGAAGCTGCCATACACCCCGGCATAGCCCAGGGTCAGCGCGTCGCGGTCGATGCGGATGGGGAAGTCCATCAGCGGCACCACCAGGTCCTCGGCCACGTCCTGGATCTTCCACACGTCCACCCCGGTGGAGATGTTCATGCGAT
>JAFEES010000018.1 GCA_018240995.1 Pseudomonadota bacterium
CGAAGGCGCTGCAGGCATCCTTCAGGAAGCCGGGATTTTTCACCGCGGCCGTGCCGATGATGACGTACGCCAGGCCGGCGTCGATGTAGCGCTCTATCGTGTCCAGGTCGCGTATGCCGCCGCCGAGCTGCACCGGGATGTCCGCGCCCACCTCGGCCAATATGGACTTGATGGCCGCCTTGTTCTTGGGCTGGCCGGCAAAGGCGCCGTTCAGATCCACCAGATGCAGGCGACGCGCGCCGGCATCAGCCCACTTGCGCGCCATGGCGGCGGGGTCTTCGCCAAAGGTGGTTGATTGATCCATGTCACCTTGCTTGAGGCGTACGCAGTGGCCGTCCTTGAGGTCGATGGCGGGGATGAGCAGCATGGTCGGGGAGAGGTTGAGCGTTGAGGGTTATGGGTTGTGCGTTGAGCGTTGAGCGTAGGGGGTCTCGCAAAACGCTCAACCTTCAACGCACAACGCTCGACTATCAGGGTTTCCAGTGCAGGAAATTGCGGTACAGCGCCAGCCCATGTTCCGCGCTTTTTTCCGGATGGAACTGGGTGGCGAAAATATTATCGCGCGCGATGGCGGCCGCAAACGGCGCGCCGTAGTCGGCCTGGCCCGCGCAATGCACCGGATCGGCCGGGCGCGCGTAGAAGCTGTGCACGAAGTAGAAATAGCTGTCGTCGGGCACGCCGGCCCACATGGCGTGCAGCGCGCCGCCATGGCGCATCTGGCGCACACGGTTCCAGCCCATCTGCGGCACCTTGTAGCGACTGCCGTCGCTCTGGGTGCGACCGGCCAGCTCGAACCTGAGCACCTCGCCATGGATCAGGCCCAGGCCGGCCACATCGCCCTCGGCGCTGTGGTCGAGCAGCATCTGCATGCCCACGCACACGCCAAACAGCGGCTTGGCGGCCGCCGCCTCCAGCACGGATTCGAACAGGCCCGATTCACGCAGCTCGCGCATGCAGTCGGGCATGGCGCCCTGGCCGGGCAGTACCACCCGCTCGGCGGCGCGCACCTCCTCGGGCCGGGCGGTGACCGTTACCTGCCAGCCGCTGCCCTGCGCGGCGGCCTGCACGGCCTGCGAGACGGATCGCAGATTGCCCATGCCGTAGTCCACGACGGCGATCGTTTTTGCTCCACTATGCATAGCTGCTGATGCCTGTCATACGAGCGTTACAGGCATTTTTTGGATTGAAATTACAAACTGCCCTTGGTGGACGGGATGGTGCCCGCCGCGCGTGGGTCGCGCGCCAAGGCGGCGCGCAAGGCGCGTGCAAAGGCCTTGAATACCGTCTCGCACTGGTGATGGGCGTTGATGCCCTTCAGGTTGTCGATATGCACGGTCACGCCCGCATGGTTCACGAAGCCCTGGAAGAACTCGTAGGTCAGCTGGGTGTCGAAGCCGCCGATGCTGGCCGCCGTGAACGGTATGTGCAGGTGCAGCCCCGGGCGGCCGGAGAAATCCACCACCACGCGGCTCAAGGCCTCATCCAGCGGCACATAGGCATGGCCGTAGCGGCAAATGCCCTTCTTGTCGCCCACGGCGCGCGCAAAGGCCTGGCCCAGGGTGATGCCCACGTCCTCCACCGTGTGGTGGCCGTCGATATGCAGGTCGCCGTCGCAGTCCACGTCCAGGTCGATCAGGCCATGGCGCGCGATCTGGTCCAGCATGTGGTCGAAAAAGCCTATGCCCGTATGCAGGTGGGCGACGCCCGTGCCGTCGAGGTTCACGCGCACGCTGATGCGCGTTTCGGCGGTGTTGCGGCTGACCTCGGCGATGCGGTCGGCGCAGGGCTCTGGCGTGGAGGGTACGAGTGCGGAGGATGTCATAGGGAGGCCTGCAGCGCCGCCAGCATCTGGGCGTTGTCGGCATGGCTGCCCACCGTCAGACGCAGGCAGTTTGCCAGCAATGGATGCATTGTAGAAACGTTCTTGACCAAGACCCGGCGCGCCTTCATGCCCTCGTAGGCCCGGGCGGCGTCGGGCACGCGCACCAGCACCATGTTGGCCTGGCTGTCCCACACCTTCTGTACGCCCGGCATGGCCCTCAGCGCGGCCAGCAGTTCGCTGCGCGCGGCACGCAGCTCGGCCGCCTGGGCGGCGAACAGCTCGGCGTGCTCCAGCGCGAACAGCGCGGCCTCGCAGTTGAGCACGCTGACGTTGTAGGGCGGGCGCAGCTTGTCCACCTCGGCCACCAGCGCGGCCGGGCCGATCATGTAGCCCAGGCGCACGCCGGCCAGGCCGAACTTGCTCAAAGTGCGCATCAGCAGCACATGCTGGTTGCGCGCGGGCTCTTGGCGCATGCGATCAATCCAGCTGCGGCTGGCAAAGGGCTGGTAGGCCTCGTCCATGACCACGATGCCGCCTTGCGCGCCGACTGCATCGACGATGCGCTGCACCACGGCCTCGTCCCACAGCGTGGCCGTGGGGTTGTTGGGATAGGCCAGGAAGGTGATGGCCGGGCGGTGCGCGGCGATGGCCTCCAGCATGGCCTGTTCGCGCAGCTGGAATTCGCCGTCGAGCTCCACGCCCACGTATTTCAGGCCATGCTGCTGCGCGCACATGGCGTACATCACAAAGCCCGGCGCGGGCGCCAGCACCGTTGCGCCCGGCTGGGCGCAGGCCAGCTGCACCAGCGATATGAGCTCGTCCGAGCCATTGCCCAGGATCAGCGCGCTGCCCTCGGGCGCAGCCGCATGGGCGGCCAGCGCGGCCTTCAGGTCGTTCTGGCGCACTCCCGGGTAGCGGTTCAGCGCCAGCGCGCCCAGGCGCTGGCCCAGCGCGGCCTGCAGCGCGGGCGGCAGGCCGAAGGGGTTTTCCATGGCGTCCAGCTTCAGGTAGCCGGTGGCGTCGGCCACGGCGTAGGCATGCATGGCGCGCACGTCGGCGCGTATGCGCTGCAGGGCTGGCGTAGTCGTGGATGGGGTGGTGTCGGTCATCGGGTTTCTTTCTCCGGCGCGGGCAGGGGCTGCGCCAAGGGGTGCCAGACGGCGACGCCGCCAAAGACGCTGCCATGCGGCAGGTGCAGGGTCAGCAGGGCCGCGCAGCCGCTGTGCTGGGCGCAGGCCAGCTGCAGGCAGTCGCCAAAGGCCAGCGCATGGCGCGCCTGCACGGCCCAGGCGGTCTCCAGCGTCGCGGCGTCGTTCTTCCAGGGAGTCCAGGTCTGGTAGCGGCGTATGGCGGCGCGCGCGTCGCCCTGCGGCAGGGGCACGGGGGCGGTGGTCACCTGGTCGTAGAACTCCACCAGCGCCTGGCAGCTGGTGCGGCCGCTGCGCGTGCGCCACAGCAGGTCCAGCCAGTCCAGGCAGGCCTGGTAGAGCGCGCCGCCGGCCGTGTCTTCGGCCGCGATGAGCACCGAGGTATCGACGAACACCGGGGTCATGCGCCCTCTCCGGCTTTTCGGCCATTTTTGGCACTGGCCCTTGATGTGGATGCGCTGCGTGCTATGGATTTTTCTGCGGCCGGCGCCTGCCAGCTGCGCTCGTCGGTACGCCAGGCCAGGTAGGCGCGCTCGTAGGCGTCCTCGCGCCGCATCATCTCGGCCATGAAGTCGCCCACCATGCGCGAGACGCTGGTGCCGCGCCGCGCCGCCTCGATGCGCGCCCATTCGAGCACGCTGTCTTCGACGGTGATGGTGAGGTTCTTCATGTCACGCATCGTACACGAATTTCGTGTTGCACGAATTTCGTGTTGCGCTTCGTGCGGCGATCACCATCTCTGCCTCGGCCCCACGTGCGCCGGCAATATCCCCATCCAGCAGGTGAGGAACAACAAACTCAATTGATTACGCACGCCCGGGAAATTCCGCCTGATGCGTGCGGCAGTACTGCAGACCGCCAAAACGCTTCTCGTTGCGCCAGCAGAACTGAGCTTCGGCATAGGTAATTTTTTCGTTGCACGCCGCGCAGACCAGTTTGCGTGCCGTGGCCTCAGGCTCAGGGAGCAGCGCTGGTGCTGCTGCTGGCGTCTTTCTGTGAGCCTTTTGGTGTTCCATGCAGTAGACAAGGCCGCCAAACCTCTGGGCACTGTTGCGACAAAAATCCACCACCGCCTGACTCACGGGTACAGCGCATGTCGCACAGACGGCGCCTGTTGACGCCGTGGCCTCTACCGGCTTGGGCGAAGGCGCAGGTTGGGGCTCGGGCTGCGCCTTGGATCGCATAAAGTCGGGCAGCCATTGCTGCGGCGGCAGTGGACGGTGCTGGCGCACCAGTTTTTGCGCCCAGTCGCGCACCGCCTCGCTCGCGTGGATGTTCATCAGAGTTGACAGGTTCTGCGCCAGCGAAAAACCCTTATCGACCAAGCGCGTGCGCCAGGTGTCGAAGTGATCGGCCTTAATGACGTTGCTGGTATCGAACTGGCGTGAATCGGGGCGCTGTATGGTGCCCTTGGGATCTATCAGCACGGCGTGAACAAACTGAGGGCCGCTGCCCAGACGGCCGGTGATGCCCAGGCGCTCGAGACATCTGATCAGCACCTTTTCATGGCGCTTGCCCTGTTCCAGCGGCGACGCTATGCCCCGCGTGTTCGCACCGTAACGCACACTGAATTCGCCATGCGCGTTGATGTGCAGATGGCCACTGAAGTTCTTGGTTTCCAGCAGGTAGAACACCATGCCCCGGCTGATCAGCAGGTGGTCGATCTGCGCCACCTCGCCGTCCAACTCCAGCCGCAGATCGTGGATGACGGCCAGATTGGGGTTGTCCTTGTAGAAATGGTCGATGTAGTGTGCGGCGCTGCGCTCGCCGCTCATGCCCATGCGCACTGCCCAGATCTCGTTGGTCAACCAGTCGCGCTGCATGCGGTCCAGCGCGGCATCGCTCTGCAGGGATTCGAGCAGCGCCAGCCGTTTGCCGTGGTCGTCTGCACTCTTGATCAGCATCGCTTCAGTCCTTGAGCCGCATCGCCGCCGCCCTTGCGTGGCCCTGCAGGCCTTCGCCGTGCGCGAGCACGCTGGCGATGCGGCCCAGCACCTGGGCGCCCTGCTCGCTGACCTCGATCAGGCTGGAGCGCTTCTGGAAGTCGTACACGCCCAGAGGGGAAGAAAAGCGCGCCGTGCCGCTGGTGGGCAGCACATGGTTGGGCCCGGCGCAGTAGTCGCCCAGGGATTCGCTGGTGTAGGCGCCCAGGAAGATGGCGCCGGCGTGCCTTAGCAGCGGCTCCCATTTATGCGGCGCGCGGCTGGAGACCTCCAGGTGCTCGGGCGCGATGCGGTTGGATATTTCGCAGGCTTCTTCCATGCTGCGCGTGTGGATCAGCGCGCCGCGGCCGGTGAGGCTCTTGGCGATGATCTCGGCGCGCGGCATCTCGGGCAGCAGGCGGTCGATCTCGCGCTGCACCGCATCAATGTAAGCCGCGTCGGGGCACAGCAGGATGGACTGCGCCAGCTCGTCGTGCTCGGCCTGGCTGAACAAGTCCATGGCCACCCAGTCGGCGGGCGTGCTGCCGTCGGCTAGCACCAATATCTCCGACGGCCCGGCGATCATGTCTATGCCCACCTGGCCGAAGACATGCTTCTTGGCGCTGGCCACGTAGGCGTTGCCGGGGCCGGTGATCTTGTCCACCTTGGGGATGGTGGCCGTGCCATGGGCCAGCGCGGCCACCGCCTGGGCGCCGCCCACGGTGAAGCCGCGCGTGACGCCGGCCACATGGGCGGCGGCCAGCACCAGCGGGTTTTTCTCGCCGCGCGGCGTGGGCACGACCATGATGATCTCGCCCACGCCCGCCACCTGCGCGGGGATGGCGTTCATCAGCACGCTGCTCGGGTAGGCGGCCTTGCCGCCGGGCACGTAGATGCCCACGCGATCCAGCGGCGTGACCTTCTGGCCCAGCAGCGTGCCGTCCGCGTCGCGGTAGCTCCAGCTCTCGCCGCAGGCCTTTTTCTGCGCCTCGTGGTAGCTGCGCACACGGGCGGCGGCGGCGGTCAGGGCCTGCCTTTGCTCATCGGGCAGGCCGTCGTAGGCGGCCTTCAGCTCGGCCTGGCTCAGCTCCAGTGCCGCCATATCGGTGGCCTGCAGGCCATCGAAGCGCCGGGTGTATTCCAGCACCGCCGCATCGCCGCGCGCGCGCACGTCGGCCAGGATGTCGGCCACGCGCTGCTCTATGGCCGCGTCCTGGTCGGCAGACCAGTGCAGGCGGGCGGCAAATTCAGCCTCGAAATCGAGTGAAACGGTTGATAGACGGGCGGGAGCAGCTATGAACGTCATAGTGTTTACGGGCTAGCAAAGCAATCAAGGGATGAAGTGACCGAACTGGCCGGCGGCGCGGGCCTCAAACCTGCGGCGGCTGATGGCCCACGTCGAAACGCTGCGCCAGATCCGCCAGGCGCCTGTCCAGCGTCCATAGCCGGGCGCCTGGCGTCAGCAGGGTGGAAGCCAGCAGGCTCATGTCCACCAGGCCGCAACCCAGGCCATACAGGCGCTCGCGCTCCACAAAGGCCATGGTTTCGCGCAGGCTGGCCTGCAAGGCATGGGGTAGCAGGGCCAGATCCGACAGCGTGCGGCTGCGCTGAGGCGGTGTGCCGCAGGCCAGCTCCCCAAGCACCATAGGGTGCATGAGGGCACTGTCGTTCAGCAACAAGGCCACCAGGGCGGCACTGCGCTGGCGGAAATGCGCCACCCAGACGGAGGTATCGACCACCACCGCGTTCATGCCGCGGGCGCTTCACGACGGCGCGCAATGTCTGGCATGTCGGGGCTGGCGGAGCCCAGTGCGGCCAGGCGCTTGGCCGCCTGCACACGGACAAAGGTCTTGATCGCCTCGCGGAACAGGTCGGCCTTGTCCATGGAGGGGTCGGCCAGCTCCAGGGCCGTTTCGTAGAGTTCGTCGTCGACGGTGACGGTGGTGCGCATGGTGTGCTCCGCATCAAATTTGATGACATTTTGCATCTTTTATGATGTAGTCGCCAGCCCGCACCAGCCCTGCACTCACTTCTCGCCTATCGCCCCCGCAAACGCGTCGATGATGCGCTTGAGCGGCGCCTGCTTGAGCTTGAGCGCGGCCTGGTTCACCACCAGATGGCTGCTGATGTCCATGATTTGCTCCACCTCCACCAGGTGGTTGGCCTTCAGCGTGTTGCCGGTGGACACCAGGTCCACGATGGCGTCGGCCAGGCCGGTCAGCGGCGCCAGCTCCATGCTGCCGTAGAGCTTGATCATGTCCACATGCACGCCCTTGGCCGAGAAGAAGTCGCGCGCGATGCTGGTGTACTTGGTGGCCACCTTCAGGCGCGAGCCCTGGGTGACGGCGCCCCGGTAGTCGAAGTCGCTGCGCACGGCCACGCTCACCCGGCACTTGGCGATTTGCAGATCCAGCGGCCGGAACAGCCCCTGGCCGCCATGCTCGATGAGCGAGTCCTTGCCGGCCACGCCCAGGTCGGCGCCGCCGTACTGCACATAGGTGGGCACGTCGGTGGCGCGCACCAGCACCACGCGCACATGGGGCTGGTTCGTGGACAGGATGAGCTTGCGCGACTTCTCCGGGTCTTCGGTGACGACGATGCCGGCGGCGGCCAGCAGCGGCACGGTTTCGTCAAAGATGCGTCCCTTGGACAGGGCCAGCGTGATCATGCTCATGCGGAGAGTCTTTCGATGTCGGCGCCCAGGCCGCGCAGCTTGTCTTCCATGCGGTCGTAGCCACGATCCAGGTGGTAGATGCGATCCACCAGGGTCTCGCCGCTGGCCACCAGGCCGGCAATCACCAGGCTGGCCGAGGCGCGCAGGTCGGTGGCCATGACGGTGGCGCCCGACAGCTGGGCACCGCCCGTCACCGTGGCCTCGCGCCCGTCGATGGCGATGTGCGCGCCCAGGCGCGACAGCTCGTTGACGTGCATGAAGCGGTTTTCGAAGATGGTCTCGGTGACCGTGGACGTGCCGCCTGCCAGCACGTTCAGCGCCATGAACTGCGCCTGCATGTCGGTGGGAAAGCCCGGGTACTCGGTGGTGCGAAAGCTTTGCGACCGCAGGCCTGCCCCACCCGGGCTGCGCACGCGTATGCCGGCTTCTTCGGCCGTCACCTGCACGCCGGCTTCGAGCAGCTTGTCGATGACCGCATCCAGATGGTCGGCGCGCGCATGGCGCAGCAGGGCGTCGCCACCGGTGGCGGCCACGGCGCACAAAAAGGTGCCGGCCTCGATGCGATCGGCCACCACCTGGTGCGTGCAGCCATGCAGCCTGTCCACGCCCTGGATGCTGATGCGGCTGGTGCCATGGCCCTCGATCTTCGCGCCCATCTTGATCAGCATTTCGGCCAGGTCGGTGACCTCGGGTTCCTGTGCGGCGTTTTGCAGCACGGTCTCGCCCTCGGCCAGCGTGGCGGCCATGAGCAGGTTCTCGGTGCCGGTGACGGTGATCATGTCGGTGGTGATGCGCGCACCGCGCAGGCGGGACTGCCCCGGCGGCAGCCTGGCGATCATGTAGCCGTGCTCGACGGTGATGTGCGCGCCCATGGCCTGCAGGCCCTTGATGTGCTGATCCACCGGGCGCGAGCCTATGGCGCAGCCGCCGGGCAGGGACACCGTGGCTTCGCCGAAGCGCGCCAGCAGCGGCCCCAGCGCCAGCACCGAGGCACGCATGGTCTTCACCAGCTCGTAGGGCGCCTCGGGACTGAGCGTGTCCGGCGCGACGAAGCTGATGCCGCCGCGCTCGCCATGGGTTTCGCTGGCCACGCCCATGTTGTCCAGCAGCCGGCGCATGGTGCGCACGTCATGCAGGCGCGGCACGTTGATCAGGTGCACGGGCTCGTTCGTGAGCAAAGCGGCGCACATCTCGGGCAAGGCCGCATTCTTGGCGCCAGAGATGACGGCCTCGCCGTGCAGCTGTTGCCCGCCGCGTACCAGTAGCTTGTCCATGGACTATTCTTCAAACAAAAACTTGCTGTGACGCCTTAAAAACAAGCGCACGTAGCTATAAATAGATGAGCTTATCAAGCCTGCTGCGCGGCCGCCCATTCACCGGGCGTGAAAGTCTTCATGGACAGGGCGTGCACCTCGTCGCGCGCCATTCGCTCGCTCAGCGTGGCGTAGACGCGCTGGTGGCGCGCGATCGCTCGCTTGCCCTCGAACTCGGCCGCCACGATGACGGCGTACCAATGGCGTCCGTCGCCCTCCAGCGTGATGTAGTCGCAGGCCAGGCCGGCGCTGATGATGTCTTTGATTTGGTCTGCAGTCATGGCAAAAGGTGAATCAGTTGCGAATTTTGTAGCCGGTGCGCAGCAGGTGCAGCGCCAGCAGGCTGATCAGGGCCCAGGCCAGGCCGACCACGGCCAGGCTGATCCAGGGCGAGATGTCGCTGACGCCGAAGAAGCCGTGGCGAAAGCCGTCGATCATGTAGAAAAACGGGTTGAAGCGGCTGGCCTGCTGCCAGAACGGCGGCAGCGAATGGATGGAGTAGAACACGCCGGACAAAAACGTCATCGGCATGATGATGAAGTTCTGGAACGAGGCCATCTGGTCGAACTTGTCGGCCCACAGCCCGGCCACCACGCCCAGCGTGCCCAGCAGCGCCGCCCCCAGAAAGGCGAAGACGAAGACCCACAGCGGCGCGGCAAAGACCGGACGGGCGAAGAACAGCGTCACGCCGAACACCCCCAGCCCGACGAGCAGCCCGCGCAGCACCGACGAGCCCACATAGGCGGCAAACCAGGCGCGGTGCGACAAGGGCGTGAGCAGCACGAACACCAGGTTGCCCATGATCTTGCTCTGGATCAGGCTGGACGAGCTGTTGGCAAAGGCGTTTTGCAGCACGCTCATCATCACCAGGCCGGGCACCAGAAAGCTGGTGTAGCTCAGGCTGCCATAGACCTTGACGCTGCCCTCCAGCACATGGCTGAAGATCAGCAGATACAGCACGGCCGTGAGCACCGGCGCGGCCACGGTCTGGAAGGCCACCTTCCAAAAGCGCAGCACCTCCTTGTAGAACAGGGTCTGCCAGCCGGTCATGCGGCCTGCCCTTCCGCGGCGGCGTTCATGACCTGCAGGAACACGTCCTCCAGGTCGGCGCGGCGTATCTCCACGTCGTCGGGGGCAATGCCGGCCTGGCGCAGCACGGCCAGGTGATGCTCGATCTCGGCCGCGTCCTGCGCCGGCAGCTGCACGATGCGCCCGGTGACGCGTGCCAGGCCTGCCAGGGCCGCCGGCAGCGGCGCATCGGTCTTGAACTGCAGCACGCTGACGTTGGTGCTCTTGAGCAGGGCCGAGGTGCTATCGAGCGCCACCACGCGCCCATTCTTGAGCATGGCGATGCGGTGGCACAGCGCCTCGGCCTCTTCCAGGTAGTGCGTGGTGAGCAGCACCGTGTGGCCCTGCTTGTTCAGGCGGGCGACGAACTGCCACAGCGTCTGGCGCAGCTCCACGTCCACGCCGGCCGTGGGCTCATCGAGCACGATGATGGGCGGCTTGTGCACCAGGGCCTGGGCCACCAGCACGCGCCGCTTCATGCCGCCCGACAGCTGGCGCATGTTGGCGCCGGCCTTGTCGGCCAGGCCCAGGCTGTCCAGCAGCTCGTCAATCCAGGCGTCGTTGTTCTTCACGCCGAAGTAACCCGACTGCAGGCGCAGCGTCTCGCGCACGTTGAAGAAGGGGTCGAACACCAGCTCCTGCGGCACCACGCCCAGGCGGTGGCGTGCGGCGGCAAAGTCGGCCTGCACGTCGTGGCCCAGTACCGTGACGCGCCCCTGGCTGGCGCGCGACAGGCCGGCCAGGATGCTGATCAGGGTGGTCTTGCCGGCGCCGTTGGGGCCCAGCAGGCCAAAGAATTCGCCCTCCTGAATGTCCAGGCTGACGGCGTGCAGGGCCTGGAACGGCCCCCTGGAGGTGGGGAAGATTTTGGAGACGGATTGAAAGGAAACTGCGGGCATGGGAACCGGGCATTTTAAGGGCGGCCCGCCGGCGCAGCCTGGCCCGCGGGGCAATGCCCTCACACGGCAGGCAACAGCTCTTGCACGCCGTACAGCGCGGCCAGGCTCACCAGCGCCGGCGGCAGGGCCTTGACCATGAAGCCGCGGCCCTCGAACAGTGCCGTGCGACGGCATTCCAGCAGCACCGCCAGGGCCGACGAATCAAAGGTCGCCAGGGCTGCGGCATCGACCACCACCTGCGGCTCGCGCTGCGCCTTCAGCGCCTGCAGCAGCATGCGCAGCGCCACCGTGGCCTGGCGGTGCGTGAGCTCGGCGGGCAGCACCAGCATGCAGGCGCCCGCGCCGTTACTTGGCACCGGCGACACCGGTGGCCGCGCCGGCATTGGCCTTGTTGCGCGCCGCCAGGGCGTCGATCAGGCCGTCGATGCCCTTGGCGTTGATCTCCTGCGCGAACTGGGTGCGGTAGGTCTCCACCAGCCACACGCCGAGCACGTTCAGGTTGTAGATCTTCCAGCCACCGCCCTCGCCCGGGGTTTTTTCCAGGCGGTAGTCCAGTTGCACCGGGTCGCCGCGGCCGCGGATCTCGGTGCGCACCAGCACGTCGGTGTCGCCCGGCGCGGCGCGCAGCGGCTTGACGACGATGGACTGGTCGCTCACCTGGCTCAGGGCGCCGGCGTAGGTGCGGATCAGCAGGGTCTTGAACTCGTCCTGCAGGCGCTGCTGCTGCTCGGGCGTGGCGCTGCGCCAGGCCGGGCCCACGGCGGCGGCGGTCATGCGGCGGAAGTTCACGTGCGGCAAGATGGTCTTGTTCACCAGCACCATGATCTTGTCCACGTCGCCGTTCTTGATGGACTTGTCGCTCTTCACGGTCTCCAGCACGTCGCTGGACAGGCGCTTGATGAGAGCATCGGGGGCCTCGTCGGCGGCCAGCGCGGCCGGCGCCCAGCCCAGGCAGGCGGCCGCGGCCAGCGCGGCGGCGGATTGCGTCAGGGTGCGGCGATTCATCATGGGGTGATCCTTGCGGCTATTTTTGAATTGTGAGGATGGAACGTGCGCGCATGGTGTCGCGCCGACATGCGATTGCAAACAAGTGCAAGTGCAAGTGCAAGCGTCAGTAGTCCGCGGGCAGCTTGCCGCTGTCGGCGTTGTCGCTGGCACCGGCACGCAGCTTCAGGTACACGTCGCGCGTGAAGCTGTAGGGGTCGAGCGCCGCCTCGTCGAGCACCGTGGTTGCCCCCAGCAGCTGGGCGCGCCGGTCTATGAAGCGCAGCCCATACAGGCTGTTGCGCACGGGCACGTCATGCACGCGATCGACGAGGTCGCCGACAAAGAGATCCGCCGACAGGCCCACCGTGTCGCGCACCGTGGACGGCCCCAGCACCGGCAGCACCAGGTACGGCCCGGTGGGCACGCCCCAGTGGCCCAGGGTCAGGCCGAAGTCCTGCTTGTGGCGCTCCACGCCCATCTCGCTGGCGATGTCCAGCACGCCGCCCAGGCCCAGCACCGTGTTCACGCTGAAGCGCACCATGCTCTCGTAGGCCTCCAGAGCGCGCAGCTGCAGCAGGTTGTTGACGAAGGACCAGGCATCGCCCAGGTTGCCAAAGAAGTTGCCCACGCCGGTGCGCAGCGGCTGCGGCGTGGCGTCGCGGTACAGCGTGGCCACGGGTTTCAGCACCGCCTTGTCCAGGTTGTCGTTGAACGTCGTCATGCTGCGGTTGTAGGGCTCGAACGGGTCGGCCGGGTTGGCGTTCGGGCCGCTGGCGCAGCCGCCCAGCAGCGCCGCGCCGAGCACCAGGGCCGGCATGCCGGCGGCCCAACCCTTGGATCGTGCTGTGGTGGTCATTTCTTGCCTCCTGCACCGGCGGCGCTGTCCTCGGCCTTGCCGTAGAGGAACTGGCCAATCAGGTTTTCCAGCACCACGGCGGACTGCGTAGCCGTCACGGTATCACCGTCGGCCAGGTTGTGCTCGTCGGCGCCGGCCTCTATGCCTATGTACTGGTCGCCCAGCAGGCCGCTGGTGAGGATCTTCAGCGAGCTGTCCTTGGGAAACAGGTAGCGCTTGTCGATCTCCAGCGCCACGCGTGCCTGGAAGGTCTTGTCATCGAAGCCAATGGCCTGCACGCGCCCCACGACCACGCCGGCGCTGCGCACCGCGGCCTTGGGCTTCAAGCCGCCAATGTTGTCGAAACGCGCCGTGATCACGTAGCCCGGGCGGAAGTTGAGCTGGAGCAGGTTGGCCGATTGCAGGGCCAGAAAAACCAGCGCCGCGCCGCCCAGCAGGACGAACAGGCCAACCCAGAGATCGTTCTTGGAATGCTGCATGGTGAAGTTTCCCGATGGCGGTGCGTGCCGCCCTCAAATACTGAACATCAGTGCCGTGAGGACAAAGTCCAGCCCCAGCACGGTGAGCGAGGCCATGACCACGGTGCGCGTGGTGGCGCGCGACACACCCTCGGGCGTGGGCTTGGCCACATAGCCCTGCAGCACGGCGATGAAGGTGACGGCGACGCCGAAGGCCAGGCTCTTCACGACGCCGTTGCCCAGGTCCTTGAAGATGTCCACGCCGCCTTGCATCTGGCCCCAGAAGGCGCCCGCGTCCACGCCTATCAGCACCACGCCGACCAGCCAGCCGCCGATCACGCCCACGGCGTTGAACACCAGCGCCAGCAGCGGCATGGCGATCACGCCGCCCCAAAAGCGCGGCGCCAGGATGCGGCGCACCGGATCCACGGCCATCATCTCCATGGCCGACAGCTGCTCGCCGGCGCGCATCAGGCCGATCTCGGCGGTGAGCGAGGTGCCGGCGCGCCCGGCAAACAGCAGCGCCGTGATCACCGGCCCGAGCTCGCGCACCAGGCTCAGCGTGACCACCAGGCCCAGCGAGTTGGCCGAGCCATACAGCTGCAGCACGTTGTAGCCCTGCAGCGCCAGCACGAAGCCCACGAACAGCCCCGACATGGCAATGATGGACAGCGAGTAGTTGCCCAGGAAATGCACCTGGTCGCGCACCAGGCCGAAGCGCCGCATGGCCGGGCCCAGCAGGCCCACCAGGCGCGCAAACAGGCGCATGCCCATGCCAATGTCGGCCAGCTTGCAGCGCACGGCGTAGCCCAGGTCTGACGGTCGCCACCAGCTCATGACGCGGCTCCGTCCCTGGTGCCGGCCGCGCCGACCGGGCCGAAGTCCTGCGCCACGCCGGGCCCGGGATAGTGAAACGGCACCGGCCCCACCGCCAGGGCATGCACGAACTGGTGCACCAGCGGGTCGGTACTGGCGCGCACCTCCTCGGGCGTGCCCTGCGCGGCCACGTTGCCGGGGCCGAGGATGACCACATGGTCGGCCAGGCGGAAGGTCTCCTCCAGGTCGTGCGAGACGATGATGGTGGTCAGCCCCATGGCGTCGTTGAGCCGGCGTATGAGCTGCGCCGCCGTACCCAGCGAGATCGGATCCAGCCCGGCAAAGGGCTCGTCATACATGATCAGCTCGGGGTCGAGGGCGATGGCGCGCGCCAGCGCCACGCGCCGCGCCATGCCGCCCGAGATCTGGCTCGGCGCCAGGTCGCGCGCACCGCGCAGGCCCACGGCATTGAGCTTCATGAGCACGATGTCGCGAATCAGCTCCTCGGGCAAGTCGGTGTGTTCGCGCAGCGGGAAGGCCACGTTGTCGAACACGCTCATGTCCGTGAACAGCGCGCCAAACTGGAACAGCATGCCCATGCGCCGGCGCGCGGCGTAGAGCTGCTCCATGCCCATGGCGCCCACATCCTGCCCGTTGACCAGCACCTGGCCCTGCTGGGCACGCTGCTGCCCGCCGATCAGGCGCAAGACGGTGGTCTTGCCGCCGCCCGAGGCGCCCATGATGGCCGTGACCTTGCCGCGCGGCACGGTCAGCGACAGGTCGCGCAGCACCACGCGCTCGCCATACCCGAAGGTGACGTTGCGCAGCTGCACCAGGGCGTCGTCGATGAAGGGGGCGTCTGTGGACATGGTGATGGGCAGGCGGCACGCCTGCCCCGCTAGGAAAACGGCAAAGCCCTACATCATAGGTGCAAACCCGCTGGCGCAAGTCGGCGGCTTATGCAATTCAGCAACAACGCATATACTTGCTGGTTCGCTCGAAATGTCACGCCCCGGTTTTTTGCGGGGCGGATTGCTGTCGGTGGTGCAGGGGCGTCGTGGCGCGCCCGGCACGAGCGAAGGGGCGGCAATGGCCTGGGCAAGCACTTGCGCGGGCCCGCGGCATTCCCCCCCCTATCGTTTGGCATCAGCACCCATGCCGACAGCGCACCGGGTGGCATGCGCAAAAGGAGCCCTTTCTGGCGCGCATGCCGTTTTTTGTCATGTCCCAGCAAAACAAGGGCCTGAGTGCAATGAAAAACTACCAAGCCGTCGTCCCCATCCAAGCCTCCGCCGTGGCACGCAGCGCCACCGGCCTGCACCTGATCGGCGACCTGTATGGCTGCCTGTGCGACAGCCGCCTGATGCTGGACGCCCCCTATCTTGAAAACTTCTGCAAGGAGCGCGTGGCCGCCGCCGGCCTGAGCACGGTCGGCTCGCTGTTCCACAGCTTTGGCGAGGGCGGCGGCGTGACCGGCGTGGTAGTGCTGGCCGAATCGCACCTGTCGATACACACCTGGCCCGAGGCGGGCTACGTGACGCTGGACGTGTACGTCTGCAACTACACCGAAAACAACCGCCCCAAGGCACAGCAGCTGTTCGACGACCTGCTGGCCGCCTTCAACCCGGCCGACCCGCACCTGCACAGCGTCGACCGCGCCTGATGGCCGCGCCCCTGCCCGCGCAGGCCACGCGCTACGTGGCCGAGCGCCTGAACGCCGACTTCGGCTTCTACCTGCGCTGCGGTCGCCCGCTTGCCGAGCGCCGGTCGGCCTGGCAGCACATCGAAGTCTTCGACAACGCCCAGTTCGGCCGCGTGATGCGCATAGACGGCGCCTTCATGACCAGCGAGTGCGACGAATTCTTCTACCACGAGCCCATGGTGCACCTGCCGGCCATCGCCCACGCGGGCGTGCGCCGCGCCCTGGTGGTGGGCGGCGGCGACGGCGGCGCCGCCGAGGAACTGCTGAAGCTGCCGGGCATCGAGCGGGTGGTGCTGGCCGAGCTTGATGGCGAGGTGGTGGCCATGGCGCGCGAATGGCTTGCCGGCGTGCACCGCGGCGCCTTTGACGACCCGCGCTTCGAGCTGCGCGTGGGTGATGCGCGCGAGCTCATTGCCACCACGAGCGAGCGCTTCGACCAGATCGTGCTCGACCTGACCGACCCCTTCGGCCCCGCCGTGGAGCTGTACACCGTGGAGTTCTATGCCGCCTGCCGGCGCATCCTGAACCCGGGCGGCGTGGTGTCGCTGCATCTGGGCTCGCCCATCCACCTGCAGGAAAGCATGCGCCGCATAGGCGCCTCGGTACGCGCGGTGTTTCCCATCTTCCGCCCCTACCTGCAGTACGTGCCGCTGTACGGCACGCTGTGGTGCATGGCCATGGCATCGGACAGCACAGATCCGGCGCTGCTCACCCCCGCCGAGGTGGACGCGCGCATTGCCGCGCGCGGCATTGCCGACCTGCAGCTGTACAACGGCGCCACGCACCAGGCGCTGCTGGCCCAGCCCAACTTCGTGCGCGCCATCTTCGCCCAGGATGCCGAGCCGCTGCACAGCGGCGATCAACTGGGTGATGTGCGCGATCCGGCGGAGTTGCCGGATGTGGTTGTGTCTTCAATTTGACTTTTCCCTTTGCTGTTGTTGCGTAGGTAGCTCCTCTTTTTAATGTCGCTGGCCGGGTCTCGCCCCGGCGGGCGAGGTACTTTTCTTTGCTTCGCCAAAGAAAAGTACCCAAA
>JAFEES010000190.1 GCA_018240995.1 Pseudomonadota bacterium
GCCGTGCAGTATCTGCGCCGCCTCGGTCATCTCCAGCATGAAGGTCGATTGCGCATTCGCCAGGTCGTCGGCCGCGCCTATGCGGGTGTGGATGGCGTCTATCGGCCCCAGGCGACAGGCGGCGGCCGGCACATGGCTGCCCATGCTGGCCAGCAGCACGATGAGCGCTACCTGGCGCATATAGGTCGATTTGCCGCCCATGTTGGGGCCGGTAATGATCTGCAGGCGCTGGTTGGCGTTCAGGCGCGTGTGGTTGGGGATGAAGGCGCCGCTTGACGTTTCCGCCAGCCTGCTTTCCACCACCGGGTGGCGCCCGGCCTCTATGTCTATGCAGGGCTCGCCCACGAACTGCGGTGCGCACCAGTTCAGCGTCAGCGAGCGTTCGGCCAGGCAACACAGCACATCCAGCGTCGCCAGCGCCTGGGCCAGGCGGGTGAGCTGCGCCACATGGGGCTGCAGTTGATCCAGCAGCTGCTCGTAGAGCCATTTCTCGCGCGCCAGGCCGCGCTCCTGGGCCGACAGGGCCTTGTCCTCGAAGCTTTTCAGTTCGGGGGTGATGAAGCGCTCGGCATTCTTCAGTGTCTGGCGCCGGCGGTAGTCATCGGGCACCTTGTCCACATGGCTGCTCGTGACCTCGATGTAGAAGCCATGCACCTTGTTGAACTGCACGCGCAGGTTCGGTATGCCGGTGCGCGCCTTCTCGCGGCCCTCCAGCTCCAGCAGGAAGTCGTCGCAGTTGTTCTGTATGCCGCGCAGTTCGTCCAGTTCGGCGTCGAAGCCTGGGGCGATCACGCCGCCGTCGCGCACCAGGGCGGCGGGCTCGTCCTGAATGGCCGCGGCCAGCAGGGCAGTGCATTCGCCGGGGGGCTGCAGCCGGCCGAAAATTTCGCTCAAATAGGGGTCTGGAGCCAGCGCAGACTGCGCCAGCAGCTGTGCTTTTTGTAGCGTGATGCGCAGCGCCACCAGCTCGCGCGGGCGCACCTGGCGCAGCGCGATGCGGGCCGTGATGCGTTCCACGTCGCTCACGCCCTTGAGCTCGCCGCGCAGCAGCTGCCACGGCCCATGGCCGCTGCCGGCGCCGCGCAGTACCTGCGTGGCGGCCAGGCGCCGGCGCGCGGCCTGGCGCTCGCGCGCGGGCTCCAGCAGCCAGGTTTTCAAGAGGCGGCTGCCCATGCCGGTCATGCAGCTGTCGAGCAGCGAGAACAGCGTCGGGCCGTCCTCGCCGCGCAGGGTCTTGACCAGCTCCAGGTTGCGCCGCGTGGCCGCGGGCAGGTGGATCAGCTCGTCGCTCTGCTGCACGCGCACCTGGTGCACATGGCTCAAGGCGCGGCCCTGCGTGTGCTCGGCGTATTGCAGCAGCGCGGCGGCCGCCGCGTGGGCCTGGGGCAGGCCGGTGGCGTTCCAGGCCTGCAGGCTGGCTGCGCCCAGGTGTTCCAGCAGCTTGCGCTCGCCCAATGATGCGTCGAACTGCCAGTCCGGGCGCAGGCTCAAGGGGCAGGCGAAGGCGCCACCCTGGCGCAGGCTGCCCAGTTGTTCCTCGAAGCGCTGCGTCACGCCGGCGCTATAGATCAGCTCGCTGGGGTTGACGCGCGCCAGCCACGCGCCCAGCTCGTCCAGCGCGCATTCGGCCAGGTGCACCACGCCCTGGGTAACAGACAGCCAGGCCAGGCCGCAGCGCGCGCGCGCGCCCTGGTGCACGGCCAGCAGCATGGACTCGCTCTTGTCGGGCAGCAGTTCGCTGTCGGTCAGCGTGCCGGGCGTGACCACGCGCACCACCTTGCGCTCCACCGGACCCTTGGCCGCGCCCACCTCGCCCACCTGCTCGGCGATGGCCACCGATTCGCCCATCTTGATGAGCCGGCCCAGGTAGTTCTCCAGCGCATGAAAGGGCACGCCGGCCATGGTCACGGGCTGGCCGGCCGACTGGCCGCGCTGCGTCAGCGTGATGTCCAGCAGGCGGGCGGCCTTCTCGGCATCGGCGTAGAAGAGTTCATAGAAGTCGCCCATGCGGTATAGCAGCAGCGTGTCCGGGTGCTGGTTTTTCAGGGCCAGGTACTGCGCCATCATGGGGGTGTGGCTGGAGAAATCGGCCTCGGCGGGGCGCGGCGCGGGCGCGGGTTTGCCGGTCATCTGCGTGGGTCGTCCTTGGGTGCGGGGGCGTGGTGCGGGCGCCGGCACCCGCCTGGGGCGCTATGCCGCTTGAGGGCCGGGGCGGCCGTCTTCCACCACGAAACGGGCCAGAGTGTACGCGTCGCTGTTCACATCCAGCGGGTCGCGCAGGGCGCGCAGCGTGGTCGTCCATTCGCCGGGCGTGATGTCGCACAGGCCGTAGCCGCGCTCCTCGCAGCGTGCCAGCAGCACATGCGGGTTCAGCGCCCGCACGGCGTCCACCTTGGCCTGGGTGGTGCCGGCGCGCGAGGTGATGGAAGTGCCGCAGAACTCGCTGGCCAGGATGCGCGGCGTGGCGCCGGCTTCGGGCGCCGACATCACGTTGCAGACGTAGTTCTGGTGGATGTCCCCGCCCAGCACCACGGTGTTACGCGGTGGCTGCTGGGCCAGTGCCTGCAGCAGGCGCTCGCGCGCGGCCGGGTAGCCGTCCCAGCTGTCGGCCGACTGCAGGCCGGACGGGTAGTGGCGCGGCGACAGCAGGGTCTGCTGGGCCAGCACGCTCCAGCGCGTGTTGCGCTCGCGCGCATCCTGCGCCAGGCCGGCCTGCAGCCACTCTTCCTGCCGCCGGCCTAGGAAGCTGCGCCGCGGGTCGGCCAGCTCGGCGCAGGCGTCGGGGCGCACGGCGCCGGCCGAACCGCTGCCGGGGGCGCGGCAGGCCTGCCAGTCGCGGTATTGGCGTGCGTCCAGCACATGCAGCCGCGCCAGGCGGCCCCAGGCCAGGCGGCGGTACAGCTGCAGGCTCTGGAAGCCGGGCGAGGTCAGGGCCGACGCGCGCAGCGGCATATGTTCGTAATAGGCCTGCCAGGCGGCCGTGCGCAGGGGCAGCCAATGGGCTTCGTCGTCCCTGCCACGGCTGCCGGTGTAGTCGTTTTGCACTTCGTGATCGTCCCAGGTCACGACCCAGGGGGCGCAGGCGTGTGCGGCCTGCAGGTCGGGGTCGCTCTTGTGCAGGGCGTAGCGCTCGCGGTAGTCGGCCAGGTTGCGCGGCAGGCGCAGCGGCTGAACGCGCGCCAGGCCGGTGTGGTCCTTGGGGCTGGCGTATTCGTAGATGTAGTCGCCCAGGAACAGCACCAGGTCGGGCTGCTCGGCTCGGGCGTGGCGCCAGGCGGCGTAGTAGCCATGCTCCCAGCGCTGGCACGACGCATAGATCACGCGCAGGCGCGGCTCCAGCGCGTCGGACCCGGGGGAGGTGCGGGTGCGGCCCACGGCGCTCACGGCATCACCGAGCATGAAGCGGTAGTGGTACCAGCGGCCCGGCTGCAGGCCCTGCACCTCGACGTGCACGCTGTGCGCCAGCTCGGGCAGGGCGGTGGCTGTGCCCTGCCGCACGATATGGCGGAACTGCGCGTCGTCGGCCAGCTCCCAGCGCACGGTGACCGGGCCGGCCCAGGGCGCGCCGGCATCGGCAGGGTTGTCGGGCAGCAGGCGCGTCCACAGCACCACGCCGTCGGGCAGGGGCTCGCCGCTGGCCACGCCCAGGCCGAAGGGGTCGTGGCGCATTGCCTGCTGCGCCCAGGCCCAGCGCGGCAGCTGCGTGGCCGTGGCGGCCCAGGCGGCGTGCCGCAGCAGCTGGCGGCGGTTGATGGTGTTCATGGCAGTGGGGCAGGGCGGGCGGCGCTATGAGCCGCTTTACGCCGCCAGCACGCGGTTCTTGCCGGAACGCTTGGCCAGGTACATGCCCTGGTCGGCGCGGCGTATGGCGTCGGCGTGGTCGTCGCCCTCCAGCTGCGTCACGCCGGCGCTGAAGGTGATCAGCACGCGTTCTTTTTCGTTGAGGAAGAAGCGCGTGGTCAGCTCGCGCTGCAGGCGCTCCATGGCCTTCACGCCTTCGGCCAGGGCGGTGTCGGGCAATATCAGCACGAATTCCTCGCCGCCATAGCGCGCCAGCTGATCCTGGGGGCGCATGACCTCGCGCGTGACCTGCACCAGGTGCTTAAGTGCGTCGTCGCCGGCCTCGTGGCCCAGGCGGTCGTTCAGCGCCTTGAAGTTGTCCAGATCCAGCAGCGCCAGGCACAACGGCTTGCCCTGGCGGCGTGCGCGGGCGACTTCACGGCCTATGGCCTCATCAAAGCCCTTGCGGTTCAGCGAGCCGGTGAGCGGGTCGTGGCGCGCCTGGATGCTGGCGCGGTCTAGCTCCTGGCGCAGCAGATCCATCTCCTGGTGCGTCGCCTCGGCGCGTTCGCGCAAGTCCTGCAGCTCGGCGCGCGTGAGGCGGCTGTTCAAGGCCACCGAGCGTGTGGCCGCCATGACCTCTTCGAGCAGCGGCATGATCTCCTTCAGCTCGGTGGCCTGGCCAATGCGCCCCGCGCAGCTTTCCATATGCTCGCTGTAGCTGCTGCTCGACTCATCGATCTGCGCCAGGCGCTCGATGAAGGTGGCCAGCAGCTCGCGCATCTGGCTTTGCGCCTGCACGCTGCGATCCTTGGCCTCGGACTGCTTGAAGATCACGTCCTTCAGGCGCTGCTGCACCTCGTCGAGCTGGCGCAGCGTCAAGGGTGGCGTGGAGGCCGTGAGCAGGGCCTCGGCCTGGCCATGCAGCCAGGCGTCGTCGATGCTTAAAGCGGAGATGTTCTCGAACACCAGGCGCAGCAGGCCGAGCAGGCTCTGGCGTATCGCGGCCTGGTCTTCGGCGGCAAACGAGAGCCGGTAGCTGAAGTTGCCCAGCATCTGCTCGGCCGTCGTCACCGGGGGCGTAGGTTGGTGCAGGAATGCGATGAGCTGCGTTGCCAGCTCATGGATGCGCGAGTCATCTTCGCCCAGCGCTGGCAGGGTGTTTTGCACCAGCCGCCCCAGGTTCTGCGCCAGTGCCCGGGGCAGATGCTCGACGTTGGTGCCCTGCACCGGCGGTACCGGCGCCGGCGCCAGCCCCAGCTTGGCGTAGCCCACGAAGACGTTTTGCAGCATGGACCAGTCCTGCTGCTCAATGGCCTTTTCCAGCAGTTCGGCCTGGCGTTTCTGCCCCGGGGTCTGGCAGGGCATGACGCGCAGGATCTGGCGCAGCGGCCCGGCCGGAAACTGCGGCGTGGAGCGCGTCCCCCCGACCTCCTCGTACAGCGCCTGGTAATTGTCGGGCGAGGGCGCCAGCCGGCGCGCGGCCAGCAGCTTCAGGGTTTCACGCGCGATTTCGGAGGGAGGCTTGGCGGAGGTCATCTGCTAACGGGCAGGTGATACAAATGGCCGCAATTGTGACCGAGCGCCGCAATTTTGAATAGCGGGGGCGTGTGAAGTTGTCGCCTCAGAGGCTGAGAGGAAGTTGCCCGTGCCCGAGGGGTGCGTCAAAACGCCGCCCATTTAGACGCAAAACGCAGCCATAGCTCGGGCTATGGCGAGTATTTGCAACGACGATGGGGG
>JAFEES010000191.1 GCA_018240995.1 Pseudomonadota bacterium
GCCGCGGCGACGCGGCCAGGCCCGCACCACGCCCCTACTGGGACGTGCGCTTCACCAACGACAACCCCATCACGCTGCCAGACGCCCAGGCCGAGCTGCGCGAGCGCATCACCGAATCCGTGCGCCTGCGCATGATTGCCGACGTGCCGCTGGGCGCCTTCCTGTCCGGCGGCGTGGATTCCAGCGCCGTGGTGGCCACCATGGCGGGGCTGTCCAGCGCCCCGGTGCAAACCTGCTCCATAGGCTTTGACGACCCGCGCTTCGACGAGTCGAGCTATGCAAAACAGGTGGCCGAGCGCTACCACACCGACCACAGGCTGGAGATCGTCGGCAGCGACGACTTCGACCTCATCGACACCCTGGCCTGGCTCTACGACGAGCCCTACGCCGACAGCTCGGCCATCCCCACCTACCGTGTCTGCCAGATGGCGCGCACGCATGTCACCGTGGCCCTGTCCGGCGATGGTGGCGACGAGAGCCTGGGCGGCTACCGGCGCTACCGCATGCACCTGGGCGAGGAGGCCGTGCGCGGCCGCCTGCCCCTGGCGCTGCGCCGCGGCATGTTTGGCCCGCTGGGGCGCTGGTACCCCAAGGCCGACTGGGCGCCGCGCTCCCTGCGCGCCAAGACCACCTTCCAGGCCCTGGCCATGGACAGCGTGCAGGCCTACTGCCACAGCATGTCCATGCTGCGCGCCGACCAGCGCCAGGCGCTGTTCTCGCCTGCGCTGCAGCGCGATCTCGGTAGCTATCGTGCGCTCGAAGTGTTCCGTGCGCACGCCGCCCGGGCCCAGACGGACGATCCGCTGGCCCTGATCCAGTACCTGGACTACAAGACCTGGCTGATCGGTGACATCAACACCAAGGTCGACCGCGCCAGCATGGCGCATTCGCTGGAGGTGCGCGAGCCGCTCATGGATCACCTGCTGGTCGAGTGGCTGGCCACCCTGCCCAGCGATTACAAGATTCGCGGCGGCCAGGGCAAGGCCATGTTCAAGCAGGCCTTCGAGCCGGCGTTGCCGCACGACCTGCTGTACCGGCCCAAGATGGGTTTTTCGGTGCCGCTGGCCGCGTGGCTGCGCGGCCCCCTGAAAGCCCGCGTGCGCCAGGCCCTGCTGGGCGAGCGCCTGCAAGACTGCGGCTATTTCAACCAGGCGACCGTGGCGCGCCTGATCGACGAGCACAACAGCGGCCTGCGCGACCATGCCACGGCGCTGTGGATGCTGCTCATGTTCGAGGCCTTCTTGCGCGTGAATGAAGGAGCAGTGTCTCATGGGTGAGGGGCGTCCGCTTCGCGTCGTGCATGTGGTGCACAGTTTTGGCGTTGGTGGGCTTGAGAACGTCATTGTTCAGCTTATCAATCGGTTGCCGCCGGCACGCTTCGAGCATGTGGTGCTGGCCCTGACGACCGTGAGCGACTTCCACCAACGCGTGGCACAGGCTGGCGTGCGCTTTATTGCGCTGAACAAGCCACCCGGCCACGCGGTTCCCCTCTACCCACGCGTTTATCGCTTGCTGCGTGAATTGAAGCCCGACGTATTGCACACCTGCAATCTGGCCGCGCTTGAATTGGTGCCCCTTGCCTGGCTGGCGCGCGTGCCGCTGCGCGTGCATGCCGAACATGGCTGGGATGTGCATGATCCACACGGCGGCAATCCGCGCTATCAGCGTCTGCGCCGTCTGTACCGGCCGTTTGTCAGCCATTACGTGGTGGTGTCGCCGGACTTGAACGACTATCTTGGTCGCGCCGTAGGGGTGCCGGCAGACAAGCGCAGTTTGATCGCCAACGGCGTGGATACCGATACCTTTGCCCCAGTGCACGGCGTTGTCCAGGCGGTATCGGGCTGTCCATTCGAGCCGGGCAAGCACTGGCTCGTGGGCACCGTGGGCCGCCTTCAGACCGTGAAGAATCAACCCCTGCTGGCGCGTGCTTTCGTGCGTGCCTTGCAAAGCCAACCCGTCATGCGCGCTACGGCACGCCTGGTCATCGTGGGAGAAGGCCCGCTGCGCGCTGAGATCGAGCGCGTGCTGGCCGAGGCCGGCATGACCGACCTGGCCTGGCTGCCGGGTGCTCGCGATGACGTGGCCGACGTGCTGCGTTCACTCGACCTGTTCGTACTGCCCTCGCAGACCGAGGGCACCTCGTGCACGCTGCAGGAGGCCATGGCAAGCGGTTTGCCGGTGGTGGCCACGGCCGTGGGCGGCACGCCCGATCTGGTGCAGGAGGGCGTCACCGGCCACTTGGTACCACCCGACGACGAGCAGGCGCTGTCTGACGCCATGGTGCGCGCCTTTGGTACTCCCGATAATTCTGCCCGCCAGGGCGAGGCCGGCCGCGAACACGCAATTCGGCGCTTCACCGTGAGCGCCATGGTGCGGCAATATCAACAACTTTTCGACCGTGCAGATGCGGATTGAACCGCGCTCACCTTATGCGAATCCTTCACGTCCTCGATCACTCCATACCGCTGCACAGCGGCTACACGTTTCGCACGGCCGCCTTGTTGCGCGAGCAGCGGGCCCTGGGCTGGCAGACATTTCACCTGACCTCTCCCAAGCAAGGCGCGAGCGAGCATGCCCTGGAGACCGTTGACGGCCTGAGCTTCTACCGCACGCCGGTAGACCCGGGCGCCGCATCCGGCCTGCCGCTGCTGGGCCAGTGGCAGCTCATGGCCCAGCTCACACGCCGGCTGCGCGAGGTGGCCAAGGAGGTGCGCCCAGACATCATCCACGCCCACTCGCCCGTGCTCAACGCCGTGCCCGCGATTCGCGTGGGGCGCGAGCTGGGGCTGCCCGTGGTGTATGAGATCCGTGCCTTCTGGGAGGACGCGGCCGTCGACCACGGCACCACGCGCGAAGGCAGTGCGCGCTACCGCCTGACCCGCGCCCTGGAGACCTGGGCCATACGCAAGGCCGACCATGTATTCACAATCTGCGAGGGCCTGCGTTCCGACATCGCTGGTCGCGGCATTGATCCCGCCAAGATCACCGTCATCCCCAATGCCGTGGACACGCACGCCTTCCAGGCATCGCAGGCGCCCGACCCGGCCTTGAAACGCTCGTTGAAGCTCGACGGCAAGCTGGTACTGGGCTTTGTCGGCTCCTTCTACGCCTACGAGGGCCTGGATCTGCTGATCGAGTCGCTGCCGACGATTCTGCAGGCCAACCCCGCCGTTGCCCTGCTGCTCGTCGGCGGCGGGCCGGAGGAGGCACGCCTGCGGGCGCAGGTGTCACGCCTGGGGCTCGATGCGCAGGTGGTGTTTTCCGGGCGCGTGCCGCACCAGGATGTCAGCCGCTATTACGACCTGATCGACGTGCTGGCCTACCCGCGCCATTCCATGCGGCTGACCGAGCTGGTCACGCCGCTGAAGCCGCTGGAGGCCATGGCCCAGCAAAAGCTGTTCGTCGCCTCGTCCGTGGGCGGGCATAAAGAGCTGGTCGAGCACATGAAGACCGGCGTGCTCTTCGAGGCCGACAGCAAGGATGCGCTGGCGCGGGCCTTGCTCGATCTGCTGGCACGCCCGCAGATCTGGCCCGACCTCAAGGCCAACGGACGCGCGTTTGTGGAGTCGGTGCGCAACTGGCGCAACAGCGTCGCCAACTACCAACCCGTCTACCAGCGGCTCGCCCGCGTGGAGGTGCCGGCATGAAGATCACGGTGGTGTTTGGCACCCGGCCCGAGGCGATCAAGATGGCGCCCCTGGTCAAGGCCCTGCAGCAGGCGGCACCTGCGATACAGACGGTGGTGTGCGTCACGGCGCAGCACCGCGAAATGCTCGACCAGGTGCTGCGCCTGTTCGACCTGCAGCCCGAGTACGACCTGAACGTGATGAAGCCAGGGCAGGACTTGTTCGACATCACGACGCAGATCCTCTCCGGGCTGAAACCCGTGCTGGCGGCCGAGCAGCCCGACATGGTGCTGGTGCATGGCGACACATCCACCACGCTGGCCGCCAGCCTGGCCGCGTATTACGCGCGTGCCCGGGTGGGGCATGTGGAGGCCGGCCTGCGCACGAACAACAAATGGGCGCCGTTCCCCGAGGAAATGAACCGGCGCCTGACCGGGGCCATGGCCGACATCCACTTTGCCCCCACCGCCACCGCCCAGGCCAACCTGCTGCGCGAGGGCGTTTGCGCCGACAGCATCCATGTGACCGGCAACACGGTGATCGATGCCCTGCTGGCCGTGGTGGACAAGCTGCGCAACGACCGGGAATTGCGGCAGCGCCTGGACAAGGAATTTTCCTTCCTCGACTCCAGCCGCCGCCTCATCCTGGTCACGGGGCATCGCCGGGAAAATTTTGGCGAAGGCTTTCAGAACATCTGCCATGCATTGGCGGATATTGCCTCTGCGCACCCTGATGTAGAGGTGCTCTACCCCGTGCACCTCAACCCCAACGTGCGCCAGCCGGTGCAAGACATTTTGGCTACACGTCAGCTTGGCAACGTGCACCTGATTGACCCCGTGGACTACCTGCCCTTCGTGTACCTGATGGACAGGGCACACCTCATCATCACCGACTCGGGCGGGGTGCAGGAAGAGGCACCATCACTGGGCAAGCCGGTGCTGGTGATGCGCGACACCACCGAACGGCCCGAGGCCGTCGAGGCCGGCACCGTGCGCCTGGTAGGCACCAACCGGCAAAGGCTGGTGGGCGAGGCTGAGCGCCTGCTGACCGATCCCGTCGCCTATGCCGCCATGGCGCAAGCCCATAACCCCTATGGCGATGGCCAGGCCTCGCAACGCATTGTCAAGACACTATTAAAAATGATGAATAAGGAGTAATTCCATGGCGCGTGAACTGCAAAAAATCATTGTGATGGGCCTGGGCTACATTGGCCTGCCAACGGCCTCCATGCTGGCCACCAAGGGCCATCAGGTGCTGGGCGTGGATGTCAATGCCCAAGCCGTTGACACCATCAATTCGGGCCGCATCCACATCGTCGAACCCGACCTGGATATCCTCGTCAAGTCGGCGGTCAACAGCGGCAACCTGAAGGCGTCCCTCACGCCCGAGGAGGGCGACACCTTCATCCTGGCCGTGCCCACGCCCTTCAAGGAGCTTGACGGCAACCCCAAGGCGCCCGATCTGGCCTACATCGAGACAGCCACCCGCGCCATTGCGCCGTATCTGCGCGAAGACAACCTGGTCATCCTCGAATCCACCTCGCCCGTGGGCACCACCGAGCGCGTGCAGGACATCATCGCCGCCCTGCGCCCCGAGCTGGCCGGCAAGATCCACACGGCGCATTGCCCCGAGCGCGTCCTGCCCGGGCAGATCCTGCGCGAGCTGGTGGACAACGACCGCATCATCGGCGGCACCACCAAGGCCGCCGTGGCCAAGGCCAAGGCGCTCTACAAGACCTTTTGCAACGGCGCCATCCTGGAGACCGACAGCCGCACGGCAGAAATGTCCAAGCTGGTGGAGAACTCGTTTCGCGACGTCAACATTGCCTTTGCCAACGAGCTCTCCGTCGTCTGCGACCACCTGGGCATCAAC
>JAFEES010000192.1 GCA_018240995.1 Pseudomonadota bacterium
TTGTCGAAGGGCTTCGACAAGCTCAGCCTGAACGGTAGTTGATACATCAAAGGGCTGGATCAATAGAAACGGAATCAGTCTCTCAGAGCCCCGACGGCGCGCAGCAGACGCGCGGTCTCGAACAGCGGCAGGCCCATGATGCCGGTATAGCTGCCGTTCAGGTTCTCCACATACTGCGCCACCGGCCCCTGTATGGCATAGGCACCGGCCTTGCCCATGGGCTCGCCGCTGGCGACATAGGCGGCGATCTGCGCGCCGCTCATGGCGGCAAAGCGCACCTGCGAGACCGACAGCGCCGCCAGGCGGCGCGCGCCCGCCTGTAGCGCCACGGCGGTCAGCACCTGGTGCTCGCGTCCTGCCAGCTCGGCCAGCATGCGCGCGGCGTCCTGCGCGTCCTGGGGCTTGCCATAGATGCGGTTGCCCAGCGCCACCGTGGTGTCCGAGCACAGAATCGGCGCCGCCGGCAGGCCGCGGCGCGCGTGGCGCGCCACGGCGGCATCCAGCTTGAGCACGGTCACCCGCTGCACATAGGCCGCCGGAGGCTCGCCGGCCAGCACGGCCTCCAGCCCTTCCGCGTCCTCGGCCTCATCGCCCAGCATGTTGGGCAGCAGCAGCTCATGACGCACGCCCAGCTGCTCCAGCAGCTGACGCCGGCGGGGGCTTTGCGAGGCGAGGTAGATGAAGTCGTGCATTTTGAGTAAAACAAGCCAGTAGCGCCCGGCCAGTAAGCGCCAGCAGCTACCAAAAAGATTATTCGCGGTGGTATGGATGGCCGGCATTGACCGACCAGGCGCGGTACAGCTGCTCTATCAGCAGCACGCGCACCATGGCGTGCGGCAGGGTCAGGTCGGACAGGCGGATGCGCTCGTGCGCCCCCTGGCGAAAGGCCGGATCCAGGCCGTCCGGCCCGCCTATGACCAGGGCCACGTCATCGCCGCCGAGTTGCCAGCCCTTCAGGCGCTCGGCCAGGGCCTTGGTGGTCAGGCTGGTGCCGCGCTCGTCCAGGGCCACGATGCGCGTGCCGCGCGATGTACCTGACGCAATGGCGGCCTCGATGCGCTCGCGCTCGGCCGCATACAGCGTCTCCAGCGTCTTGGAGCCGCGCGGCTCGGTCTTCACGGCCTTGAGCTCCACCTTGAGCTCGGGCGGAAAGCGCTTGGCGTAGTCGTCGTAGGCCGTTTGCGCCCAGTCGGGCACGCGCTGGCCCACGGCCACGATGAGCAGCCTCATGCCTTGTTGCGTGCGGGCGCCTTCTTGGCTGCAGCCTTGGCGGCGGGCTTCTTCGCGGCGGACTTCTTCGCGGCGGCAGGTTTTTTCGCTGCCGCCGTCTTGGCCACGGCCTTGGCCGGTGCCTTCTTGGCCGCGGGCTTGTTCACCACCACGGTCTTCACGGCGGCCTTGGCGGCAGGTTTCTTGGCGGCGACAGGCTTCTTGGCGGCCACCGTCTTGGCCGCCGGCTTGGTGCCAGCGGTCTTGGCGGCACTCTTGGTCGAGGTCTTGGCGGGCGCCTTCTTGGCAGCCGGCTTGGCGGCCGGCTTGGCGGCAGCCTTCTTCTTGGCCGCAGGCTTGGCCAGCGGCTTGCCGTAAGCGTCTTCCGATGCGGTGATCTTGCGCGGCTTGTCCGCACCCAGCTTCATGCGCACGGGTTTTTCGCCCCAGATTTCTTCCAGGCGGTAGTACTGGCGGATGGCGGGTTGCATCACATGCACCACGGCCTGGCCGCAGTCCACGATGATCCACTCGCCGTTGTCCTCGCCCTCGGTGCGGGGCTTGACGAAGCCGGCCTCGCGCACGGCGTCGCGCACGCTGGCGGCCAGGGCCTTGGTCTGGCGGTTGGAGCTGCCGGTGGCGACGATGACGCGCTCGAACAGCGGCGACAAATGCTCGGTGTTGAAGACCTGGATGTCTTGCGCCTTGACGTCCTCAAGCCCATCGACGATGGCGCGCTGGAGCTTGGTGACGTCTTTCTTGGCGGCGGTTTCCGATTTGGGGGAAGTGGTCATCAGGGGGGTCTTCAATGAAAAGATAGGGCGCAATATAGCGCGCCAGGGTTCAGAGCCAGTCGCGGCGCTGTAAAAAGCGCGTGGTGAGTTCCGCCTCGGGCGTGCCCGGCGCGTCTTCGCGCTGGTAGGCCCAGGCGGCCAGCGGCGGCATGGACAGCAGGATGGACTCGGTGCGTCCACCCGACTGCAGGCCGAAATGCGTGCCGCGATCCCACACCAGGTTGAACTCCACGTAGCGCCCGCGGCGATACAGCTGGAATTCGCGCTCGCGTGCGCCATGGGGCATGGCCATGCGCCGCTGCACGATGGGCAGGTAGGCGCCAAGGAAGGCGTCGCCCACGCTCTGCGTCATGGCCAGGCTTTGGGCAAAGCCGAGCTCGGAAAAATCGTCGAAGAAGATGCCGCCCACGCCGCGCTGCTCGCCCCGGTGCTTCAGAAAGAAATACTCGTCGCACCAGGTCTTGAAGCGTGGATACAGCCCATCGCCAAACGACGCCAGCGCGTCGCGGCAGGCGCGGTGAAAGTGCACCGCGTCCTCCTCGAAACCATAGTACGGCGTCAGATCCATGCCGCCGCCGAACCAGCAGGTGGGCACCTGCCCCGGCCGGCCGGCGGCGATCATGCGCACGTTCATGTGCACGGTGGGCACATAGGGATTGCGCGGGTGGAACACCAGGGACACGCCCATGGCCTCGAACGGCGCGCCCGCCAGCTCGGGCCGGTGCTGCGTGGCCGAGGGCGGCAGGCTCGCGCCGCTGACATGCGAAAAACCGCAGCCGGCGCGCTCGAACACGCGCCCGCCCTCCAGGATGCGCGTGATGCCGTCGCCCTGCAGGGCCGAGCCGGCCTCGCGCCGCCAGGCGTCCGAGCGAAAGCGCGCCCCGCCCTGCTCGGCCGGGCCTTCGATCTCTTCCAGCGCGCCGGTGATGCGCGCCTGCAGCCCCTCCAGGTAGGCGCGCACCTGGGCCGCGTTGGCCGTCGGGTTCAGGGCCTGGTTCATCAGCCGCCCTTCACGGCGCGGTGGCCGATGTCGCGGCGGTACTGCGCGCCATCGAAGTAGATGCCACGCGCCATGTCGTATACGCGCTGCTGTGCCTGTTTTACGTTGTCGGCCAGGGCCGTCACACACAACACACGCCCGCCGCTGGTGCGCAGCACGCCGTCCTGATCGAGCTGCGTGCCGGCATGGAACACCATGGCGTCGTCCTCGTCGTGCGGCAGGCCGGTGATGGCATCGCCCTTGCGCGGGCTGTCGGGGTAGCCATGCGCGGCCATGACCACGCCCAGGGCCGTGCGGCGGTCCCATTGCAGCTCGACCTGATCCAGCCGGCCGTCGACGGCCGCGCCCAATACCTCGACCAGGTCGCTTTTCAGGCGCATCAGGATGGGCTGGGTCTCGGGATCGCCCATGCGGCAGTTGAACTCCAACGTCTTGGGATGGCCGGTGGCGTCAATCATCAGGCCGGCGTACAGGAAGCCGGTGTAGGGAATGCCGTCCTTCTCCATGCCACGTATGGTGGGCAGGATGACCTCGCGCATGGCGCGCGCGTGCACGTCGGCGGTGACCACGGGCGCCGGCGAATAGGCGCCCATGCCACCCGTGTTGGGGCCCTGGTCGCCATCCTTCAGGCGCTTGTGATCCTGGCTGGTGGCCAGGGCGCAGACGTTCTTGCCGTCGCACAGCACGATGAAGCTGGCCTCTTCGCCCTCCAGGAATTCCTCTATCACGACGCGCGCACCGCCGTCGTTGTGCGCCACGCCGTATTTGTTGTCCACCAGCATGAAATCCACGGCGTCGTGGGCCTCCTTGAGCGTGGTGGCCACGACCACGCCCTTGCCGGCCGCCAGGCCGTCGGCCTTGATGACGATGGGTGCGCCCAGGCGATCGACGAAGGCATGGGCCAGCGCCGGGTCGGTGAAGGTGTCGTAGTCCGCCGTGGGAATGCCGTGGCGGCGCATGAACGCCTTGGAGAAGGCCTTGGAGCTCTCCAGCTGCGCGGCCGCCTGCGTGGGGCCGAAGATGCGCAGGCCGTGGGCGCGGAACTCGTCCACCACGCCGGCGGCCAGCGGGGCCTCGGGGCCGACCACGGTGAGCGCGACCTTGTTCGCCTGCGCCCATTCGCGCAGCGCCTTCACATCGGTGATGGGCAGGTTCTCGTAGCGTGACGACAGCGCCGTGCCGCCGTTGCCCGGCGCCACATAGACCCTGGTGGTCCTGGGGGACTGGCTGAGCTTCCAGGCCAGTGCGTGTTCCCGGCCGCCGCCGCCAATGACTAGGATTTTCATAGGGTGCGCCGATTCCTAGAGCTCTGCGTTGTGGTAGACCTCTTGCACATCGTCAAGGTCTTCGATGATGTCCAGCAGCTTTTGCATGCGCGCCGCGTCATCGCCTTCAAGGGCAATGGTGTTCTCGGCGCGCATGGTGACCTCGGCCACCTCGGGCTTGAGGCCAGCGGCCTCCAGCGCGTTCCTCACGGCCTCGAAGTCGCCGGGCGCCGTCAGCACCTCGATGGCGCCCTCGTCGTCCGTGACCACGTCCTCGGCGCCCGCCTCCAGGGCCAGCTCCATGACCTGGTCTTCATTCGTGCCAGGGGCAAAGATCAACTGTCCGCAATGCTTGAACTGGAAGGCCACGGAGCCTTCCGTGCCCATGTTTCCGCCGTGCTTGCTGAAGGCGTGGCGCACCTCGGCCACGGTGCGCACACGGTTGTCGGTCATGGTGTCCACGATGATGGCCGCGCCGCCTATGCCGTAGCCCTCGTAGCGGATTTCCTCGTAGTTGATGCCTTCGAGGGTGCCCGAGGCCTTGTCGATGTTGTACTTGATGCGATCCGCCGGCATGTTGGCGGCCTTGGCCTTGTCGATGGCCAGGCGCAGGCGCGGATTGGCCGCCGGATCGCCCCCGCCCTGGCGGGCTGCGACCGTGATCTCACGAATGATGCGAGTCCAGATCTTGCCGCGTTTTTCATCCTGGCGGCCCTTGCGGTGCTGGATGTTGGCCCATTTGCTGTGTCCTGCCACTGCAGCGTCCTTTGAGTGATTTAATCTTGCGGCCGGGATTTTACTTTTGACTGACCCCACCTTTTGAGCGCCATGGCTGAACCTCTCCTGATTGCACAGCACGATTCCACCCAATGCCACCTGCTGCCGGGCCTGGCCAATCGCCACGGCCTGATCACCGGCGCCACCGGCACCGGCAAGTCGGTGACGCTGCAGACCCTGGCCGAGCAGTTCTCGCGCATCGGCGTGCCGGTGTTCATGGCCGACGTGAAGGGCGACCTCACCGGCATCAGCCAGAAGGGCAGCATTGGCGAGAAGATGGCCAAGGTGCTGGCCGAGCGCGGCCTGGCCCTGCCCGAACCCATCGCCTGCCCCGCCACGCTATGGGATGTGTTCGGCGAGCAGGGCCACCCGGTGCGCGCCACCATCTCCGACATGGGGCCGCTCTTGCTCGGGCGCATGCTGAACCTGAACGAGACGCAGCTGGGCGTGCT
>JAFEES010000193.1 GCA_018240995.1 Pseudomonadota bacterium
AACGCCTGCGCAAGTAAGAGGCACGGCCCGCCATGAACTTTCGCCCCCGCCAGAAGGAGGAGCCGGAGATCAACCTGATCCCCTTCATCGACGTGCTGCTGGTGATCCTGATCTTTCTGATGCTGTCCACCACCTACAGCAAATTCACCGAGCTGCAGCTGACCCTGCCCGTGGCTGACGCCCAGCAGCTGCGCGACCACCCCAAGGAGGTCATCGTGGCCGTGGCCGCCGACGGGCGCTACGCCATCAACAAGACCACGCTGGAGGGCAAGCATGTGGAGCAGGTGGCGCGCGCCCTGTCCGAGGCCGCCACCGCCGGCCCGAACAGCGTGATCATCATCAGCGCCGACGCGGCCGCGCCGCACCAGTCCGTGGTCACGGTGATGGAGGCCGCGCGCCGCGTGGGCCTGTCGCAGATCACCTTTGCCACGCAATCGTCGGCCCAGGCCGGCAAATAGGCCCATGAGCGCCGCCACGCGGCTTCGCCAGGCCTGGCTGCGCCGCGGCCCGCTGGCCGTCGCGCTGTGGCCGCTTTCGCGGCTGTATGGCGCGCTCATCGCCCTGCGCCGCGCCTGCCATGCATGCGGCCTGCTGCGCAGCGACCGCCTGGGCGTTCCCGTCGTCGTCGTCGGCAATGTGATCGTGGGCGGCGCCGGCAAGACCCCCGTGACCCTGGCCATCGTGCGCCATCTGCAGGCAGCGGGCTGGCGCCCGGGCGTGGTCTCGCGCGGCTATGGCCGACATACCAACGACTGCCGCGCGGTGCTGCCCACGAGCAGCGCCGCCGAGGCGGGCGACGAGCCGCTGCTCATCGCGCGCGCCAGCGGCGCGCCGGTCTTCGTGGCACGCCGCCGTGCCGACGCCGGCCGGGCGCTGCTGGCGGCCCACCCCGAGGTGAACATCCTCGTCTGCGACGACGGCCTGCAGCACCTGCAACTCGCGCGCGACCTGGAGGTCTGCGTCTTCAACGACGAGGGCGTGGGCAACGGCTGGCTGCTGCCCGCCGGCCCGCTGCGCGAGCCCTGGCCGCGCGCCGTGGGTCTGGTGCTGCACGCCGGCGCCGCACCCGGTGGGCCGGCGCCACAGTTTCCGCTGTCGCGCACGCTGGCCGATTACGCCGTGGACGCCACGGGCCGGCAGCTGCCGCTGAAAGAGCTGCGCGGCCTGCCGCTGCACGCCCTGGCCGCGATTGCCCGGCCGCAGGACTTCTTTGCCATGCTGCGCGCCCAGGGCATCACGCCAGCCACTGAAGAAGCCCTGCCGGATCACTATGATTTTTCTAGCTGGCAGCGCCCTGCAGATAATGGCCTGACGCTGCTTTGCACCGAAAAAGACGCCGTCAAGCTGTGGCCCGCGCATCCGGACGCCCTGGCGGTGCCGCTGGCCCTGCATATCGCCCCGGCCTTCTTTGCCGCGCTGGACGCGCGCCTGGCCTCGCTATCATCGCCCCACCATGGATCCCAAACTGCTTGAACTGCTGGTCTGCCCCGTCACCAAGGGCCCGCTGACCTACGACCGCGAACACCAGGAACTGATCTCGCGCAGCGCCCGCCTGGCCTACCCCGTGCGCGACGGCATTCCCGTGCTGCTGGAAACCGAGGCCCGCACGCTGACCGACGAGGAGCTGGAACGGTGAGCACCGCCGCGCCGTTCACGGTGCTGATACCGGCGCGGCTGGCCTCCACGCGGCTGCCCAACAAGCCGCTGGCCGACATCGCCGGCCTGCCCATGGTGGTGCATGTGGCGCGCCGCGCCGCGCAAAGCCGCGCCCGGCGCTGCGTGGTGGCGGCCGACGACGCGCGCATCGTCCAGGCCTGCCAGGCGCATGGCGTCGAGGCCCTGCTGACCCGCGCCGACCACGCCAGCGGCAGCGACCGCCTGGCCGAGGCCTGCGCGCAGCTGGGCCTGGCCGGCGACGACATCGTGGTCAACGTGCAGGGCGACGAGCCGCTCATCGACCCGCGGCTGATCGACGCCGTGGCCGCGCTGCTGCACGCACGCAGCGACGCCAGCATGGGCACCGCCGCCCACGCCATCGAAAGTGCGGCCGACTTTGCCAACCCCAACGTGGTCAAGGTGGTGCTGGACGCGCAGGGCCTGGCGCATTACTTCAGCCGCGCCCCGATACCGCATGCGCGCGACCACGCCGCCGGCAGCAGCTGGTGGCAGCCGGGCCAGGGCGGGCCGGCGGGCTTCGCGCCGCTGCGCCACATCGGCATCTACAGCTACCGCGCCGGCTTTCTGCGCCACTTTCCGCAACTGCCGCCCGCGCCCACCGAGCAGCTGGAGGCGCTGGAGCAGCTGCGCGCCCTGTGGCATGGCCATCGCATCGCCGTGCATGTGACGGCCAGCGCGCCCGGCGCCGGCGTGGACACGCCGGCCGACCTGGAACGCGTGCGCGCCCTGCTGGGCGCATAGGCGCGGCCGTCAGCTTGGCGCAGGACTCGCGTGCTATCCTCGCCCGGCACAAGAGCACCGGCCGCAGCGGCCAGGGTGCCGCAAGATTTCAAAACTCCAGAGGATATCCATGAGACTGATATTGCTGGGCGCCCCCGGCGCCGGAAAGGGCACGCAAGCCGCCTTCATCTGCCAGAAGTTCGGCATTCCGCAAATCTCCACCGGCGACATGCTGCGCGCCGCCGTCAAGGCCGGCACGCCGCTGGGCCTGCAGGCCAAGGCCGTCATGGACGCCGGCCAGCTGGTCAGCGATGCGCTGATCATCAACCTGGTCAAGGAACGCCTGACGCAGCCCGATTGCGCGAATGGCTTTCTGTTCGACGGCTTCCCGCGCACCATCCCCCAGGCCGACGCCATGAAGGCCGCCGGCGTCAAGCTGGACTACGTGCTGGAGATCGACGTGCCGTTCGACGCCATCATCGAGCGCATGAGCGGGCGCCGCAGCCACCCGGCCAGCGGCCGCACCTACCATGTCAAGTTCAACCCGCCCAAGGTGGCCGGCCAGGACGACGTGACCGGCGAGCCCCTGGTGCAGCGCGACGACGACAAGGAAGAAACCGTCAAGAAGCGCCTGCAGGTCTATAGCGACCAGACGCGCCCTCTGGTCGACTACTACTCCAACTGGGCCAAGGCCGAGCCGGCCGCCGCGCCCAAGTACCGCGCCATTCAGGGCACGGGCAGCGTGGAAGAGATCACCGCACGCGCGTTGGCCGCCCTGAGCTAAGCCGCGCAGCGCGCGGGCCGTTGAGCGTCCAGCGCGAAACGCTCAACGCCCAACGCTCAACAACTCGAGCATCAGGCTCACGCGTGCCTTCACGGGGCTCAGGCCATCGGCGTCCTGCCAGGCAGCAGCGTGCAAATCCAGCATGCGCCCCTGCGGGCAGCGCGAGGCCACGCGCACCGCCACGCCCGCGGCCACGGCGCGCGCCAGCGCCGCCTCCAGCGCCTGGTGCAGCGTGCCGTTGCCGGTCGCGGCAACCACGATGCCGCCCACGCCGCCCTGCACCAGCCAGTCAACCAACAGGCCATCGCTGCCCGCATGGCTGAGCACGATTTCCACGCGCGGCCAGGGGCCGCGGCCCAGCACGGGCAACAGGCCGGCATGCCGCGGCTGCGCCGCCTGCGGCGCCCGGCCATGGGCCCAGCGCACCTGGCCCGCTTCCACCCAACCCAGCGGGCCGGTGTCGCCCGAGTCGAATGCATCCAGCCGCAGCGGGTGCACCTTGGCGACCTCGCGCGCGCCATGCACCACGCCGGCGGCCACCATCAGCACGCCGCGCGCCGTGGGCTCGGCCGCAAGGGCCACGGCATCCAGCAGGTTCTGCGGCCCGTCCGGCACCAAAGCCGTGGCCGGGCGCATGGCGCAGGTCAGCACCACGGGCTTGGCGGCGTCAAGCACATTCGCCAGCAGCCAGGCGGTCTCCTCCAGCGTGTCCGTGCCATGGGTGATGACGATGCCGGCCACCAGGGGGTCGGCCAGATGCGCGGCGCAGCGCTGCGCCAGCCGCGCCCAGACGTCAAAGTCCATGTCCTTGCTGTCGATCTGCGCGATCTGCTCGGCCACCAGGCTGCCGCCAGCGGCGCGCTGCAGGCCGGGAATGGCGGCCAGCAACTGCTCCACCCCGATCTGCCCGGCCGTGTAGCCCACGTTCGCGCCGGCCACGTCAGACCGGCCCGCGATGGTGCCCCCGGTACCCAGCACCACGATTTTTCTTTGCATAGCGCTTGCGCCTTTTCAAAAACTGTTCAAAAATACAGCCACTGGATTAAACAACAGTAATCATCCACCGCCTGCACTGGATACACCCATGCTCGACAGCCCCAAGCTCACCGCCCGCCAGCAGCAGATTCTGGACTTGATCCAGACCGCCATCGCACGCACCGGCGCGCCGCCCACGCGTGCCGAAATAGCGGCCGAGCTGGGCTACAAGTCTGCCAACGCCGCCGAGGAGCACCTGCAGGCCCTGGCACGCAAGGGAGTCATCGAGCTGGTCAGCGGCACCTCGCGCGGCATCCGGCTGTGCGGCGAAACCGTGCGGCATATCAATGCCGTGCGCGGCACCCAGTTCAGCCTGCCGATTCCGGGCCTGTCCCAGCTCACGCTGCCGCTCATAGGCCGCGTCGCCGCGGGCTCGCCCATTCTGGCGCAGGAGCATGTGGATCAAACCTACACGATCGAAGGCAACCTGTTCGCGCACAAGCCCGACTACCTGCTCAAGGTGCGCGGCATGTCCATGCGCGACGCCGGCATCATGGACGGCGACCTGCTGGCCGTGCAGGCCACGCGCGAGGCACGCAGCGGCCAGATCATCGTTGCGCGGCTGGGCGACGATGTCACCGTCAAGCGCCTGCGCCGCACCGGCAGCGGCATCGAGCTGCTGCCCGAAAACCCTGACTATCCCGTCATCCACGTCGAGCCCGGCGAACCCTTCGAGATCGAGGGCCTGGCCGTGGGCCTGATCCGCAACACCATGCTGATGTAGGCATGGCCGGCGCCGCCGCAGGTGGCGGGCGTTTGGACTGCAGGCCAGCCACTGGCCGGCAGCCAACCCTGCAGGTGCGCGCCTTTACCTTCGGCAATCCTGCCTGTGTTTCACTTTCATGCCACCGGCATCAAGGAGTCTTCACATGGTTCACATGGGATTTGCCCTGCGCGTTTTGTCGTCGTTTTCCAGCCTTTGCAGCCCGCGGCAGCGTGACAACGCACGTAGCGCGGCCAAGCCTGCGGATCAGCAGCAATTCCTGCGCACTGCACCCGCCCTGCCCGCCAACCTGGCCACGGTAGCCGCCGAGGTTGCCCGCCCCCTGCCGGCATGCGCCGCCGCCAATGACGCCTGCGTGCGCCCGCTGCGCGTGATCCTGCGCCAGCAGGACGACGGCGCCTGCCGCCTGGTGATCTCGGGGCGCATGGCCGATGTCTGCGCCGAGCTCGACCGCATGGCATTGCATTGAGGGCCTATGCACTGCGCTATTGATCCGGGCCTTTGATGTATCAACTACCGTTCAGGCTGAGCTTGTCGAAGCCCTTCGA
>JAFEES010000194.1 GCA_018240995.1 Pseudomonadota bacterium
GAGGTCTTGATCGTGTAATGCCTTGGATGCGGCAGATTGACGGCGATCTCGCTCTTGATGCGGCCCGGGCGCGCGCTGAACACGGCCACCCGGTTGGCCATGAAGATGGCCTCGTCGATGTCATGCGTGACGAACATCACCGTCTTGCGCTCGGCCTCCCAGATGCCCAGCAGCAGCTCCTGCATCAGCACGCGGGTCTGGTTGTCCAGCGCGCCGAAGGGCTCGTCCATGAGCAAAATCTTGGGGTCATTGGCCAGGGCGCGGGCAATCGCCGTGCGCTGCTGCATGCCGCCCGAGAGCTGCTTGGGGAAGTGCTGCTCGAAGCCGCGCAGCCCCACCTTGGCGATGAAGTACGCGGCACGCTCCTTCTGCTGTGCCTCGGGCATGCCACGCTCGCGCAGGCCGAAGCGGATGTTCTGCTCAATGGTCAACCAGGGGAACAGCGTGTAGCTCTGGAACACCATGCCGCGGTCGGCACCCGGGCCCTCGACGGGGCGCCCGCCCAACAGCACGCGGCCGCTGCTGGGGTAGTCCAGCCCGGCGACGATGCGCAGCATGGTGGACTTGCCGCAGCCGGACGGCCCGAGGATGGTCACGAAGTCGTTTTCCTGCACGTCGAAATCGACGGGCAGCAGGGCCTGCGTGGCCTGCCCCTTGGGGCTGACGAAGGTGCGCGAGACGGCTTGAATGGACAGCAGCGGGCTCATCACAGGGCACTCCAGACAAACACGCGACGGTTGATGGCCTTGAACAGGGCATCCGACACCAGGCCGATGAGGCCGATGACGATGATGCCGAAGATGATCTGCCCGGTGTTGAGCAGCGCCTGGCTGTCGGTGATCATGTGGCCTATGCCCGATGACGAGCCGATCAACTCGGCCACGATGACATAGGTCCAGGCCCAGCCCAGCACCAGGCGCAGGGTCTCGGCGATGTCGGGCGCGGCGCCGGGAATCAGCACGCGGCGCACGATGCCCGTCGGCGTGGCGCCCAGCGTGTAGGCGGCCTCCACCAGATCCTTGCGCGCATTGCCCACGGTGACGGCAACCATCAGGATGATCTGGAAGAACGAGCCTATGAAGATCACCAGCAGCTTTTGCAGCTCGCCCAGGCCGGCCCACAAAATCAGCAGCGGGATGAAGGCCGACGCCGGCAGGTAGCGGCAAAACGACACGAAGGGCTCCAAAAAGGCCTCCACCCCCTTGTGCGCGCCCATGGCGATGCCCAGCGGCACGGCGATCACGGCGGCCATGACGAAGCCGCCGAGCACGCGCCACACCGTCATGCCGATGTCGTGCAGGAAGTTGAACTCGACGAAGAGCCTGTAGCCCTCCTGCGCCATGGTGATGGGGCTGGCCAGGAAGGTAGGCGAGACGAAGCCGCCCAGCGTGAACACCGCCCACACGGCGAAGAACAGCACGAAGAAACCCACGCCCAGCGCCAGCCGGGCGCGTGCGCTCACCGGCTCCAAGGGGGCCAGGCGGCGCCTGCGCGGCGGCTCGGTGTGCGTTGCCGCGGGCGCCAGGCCTACGCTCTGGTTCATGGTCTGCTCCTCGCCCTGCGGCATCACTTGATGTAGCTGTCGTCAAACATGACGCTGTAGTTCTCGGGCAGCTTGCGGATGATGCCGGCCTCCAGCAAGATCGCCGCCGCATCCTTCATGAACTGCTGCAGCTCGCCGGCAAAGAACTTCTGGTTCGCCGCCTTGTCCTGCCAGCGCAGATAGGCCGAGGACTTGGCGAACTGCTCGCCCGACTGCTTCACGGCCGAGCCCATGATGTCGTTGGCCTTGGCCGGGTCGGTCTTGATCAGCTCCAGCGCCTCGAAGTAGGAATTGGCCAGCGCCTGCGCCGCCTTGGGGTTGGCCTTGAGCCAGTCGGGCGCGCAGCCCACGGTGTCCATCACCATGGGGTAGTCCAGCGTGGTGGCCAAAATCTTGCCGGCCTGCGGGTTGGAGCGCACCATGGACAGGTAGGGCTCGTAGGTCATGGCGCCATCGTTCTGGCCCGAGACAAAGGCCTGCGCCGCGGGCTGGGGTTCCAGCGACACGGTCTTGATGTCCTTCATGCTCATGCCGTTCTTGGACAGCATCCACGCCAGGCCGAAGTACGGCGCCGTGCCCGGCGCGCTCACGCCAATGGTCTTGCCCTTCAGGTCGGCAAAGCTCTTCACGTCGCCGCGCACGGCCAGGCCGTCGGCGCCATAGGACTTGTCGAGCTGGAAAATCTGCACGATGGGCACGCCGTTGGTGTTCCAGGCCACATGCGTCTCCACCGTGGTGGCGGCGCACTGTATGGCCTTGGAGGCCAGGGCCAGGTGGCGATCCTTCTGCGGGATCATCTTCAGCTCGACCTCCAGGCCGTTCTTCTTGAAGATGCCCGCCTTGTCGGCCAGCGTCAGCGGCGCAAAGCCAGTCCAGCCCGACATGCCCAGCGCCAGCTTGGTCACCTGCGCCTGCGCGGGCCCGGCCAGCACACAGGCCAGCGACGCCACCAGCGACAGCTTCTTCACCACGGTTGTCCCCATTGTTTGCTCCTCCAAAGGAAAGTTTCACGCTCTTGTGCGTGCAAGCCAGACTTGCTCCCAGGGCGCGATGATCGGGGATTTTGCATACCTGTATATACAGGGTAAACACCGAGAACGGCGCGTTTATGTCTGGTTGGCCGCTTGCCTACGCATCGTCATTCCCGCGCAGGCAGGAATCCATGGCCCCCGCACACCGGCCGGATAGCCGCCGGCGCCGCTTGGTCGCGACGCTGTTCGGATAGCGACCGATGCCTTCGCCGCGTAGGGGCAGCTACAGCCGCGCACAGCGCCATACGCGGCTGAAGCCGCGCCCACAATGTCGTTGAGAACCGTATTGCGCTTAGTCGGGTTCGATCCTGGAGCTCTTGATGACATCGGCCCAACCCGTGTAGTCGGCCAGCACGCGCGCCCCCAGCTGCTGCGGGCCCTGGTAGTCGGCCGTGGCACCCTGCTCCTCGGCCTTCTTGCGAAAGGCCGGGTCTTCCACCACCTTCTTCAGGTCGGCCGCCAGCCTGTCGATGACCGGCTTGGGCACGGCGGCGGGCGCGAACAGCGCGAACCACGAGGTGGCGTTCACGCCGGGGTAGCCGGCCTCGGCCGTGGTGGGCGTGTCGGGCAGGCTGGTCAGGCGCCGCTTGCCGGTCACCGCCAGCACGCGCAGCTTGCCGGCCGCGATATGCGGCATGAAGGGCGGCGCGGTGCCAAAGGTCAAATCCACCTGGCCACCCAGCAGATCCTGCAACGCCGGGCCCGTGCCCTTGTAGGGCACATGCACCATCTTGATGCCGCCCTGCTGCTCCAGCATGGCGCCGGTCACATGCTGCAGCGAGCCGTTGCCCGAGGAGGCGTAGTTGAGCTTGCCGGGGTTGGCCTTGGCGTAGGCGACCAGCTCGGCCAGCGTCTTCACCGGCAAATCGCCCCGCACGACGATGATCTGCGGCGCGGAGATGATGTTGGCAATCGGCTGGAAGTCCTTTTGCTCCCACTGCGGCACCTTCGCCAGGTGCGGCGAGATGACGTGAAAGCCCGAGTACTGCATGAGCAGCGTGTAGCCATCGGGCTCGGCACGCTTGACGATGCCGGCCGCGATGGCGCCGTTGCCGCCGCCCTTGTTGTCCACCACCACCGGCTGGCCCAGCACCGGCGCCAGCGCCTGGGCGGCCATGCGGCCGGATATATCCGTGGTGCCGCCGGCTGCGGCCGGCACCACGAAGGTCACCGTCTTTTGCGGATAAGCCCCCTGGGCCCAGGCGCCCGAAAAAGCGGCCGCGGCCAGGGCGGTGATGGTGAGTTGCTTGCGCGTGAGGTGCATGTGTGCGTTCCTGCAGGTGGTCAAAAAACACGTGGTGCGCTGGTTCGGCGTGCCAGGCTTGCGCCATGGCGCAGGCCGCTTACTGGATGATGCCCTTGCCGCGCAGCAGCGCGATCTGCTCAGGGCTCAGGCCGGCCTCGGCCAGCACGGCGTCGGTGTCGTCGCCCAGGTGCGGTGCGCTGGTGCGCACCGTGCCCGGCGTGGCCGACAGCTTGGGCACTATGCCCGGCACGGTGACGTCATAGCCGTCGCGCGTGCGCTGGCTCAGCAGCATGCCGCGCGCCTGGTAGTGCGGGTCTTCGGCAATGTCGCGCGCCGTGTAGACCTTGCCCGCGGGCACGCGTGCGGCGGCCAGTTGCTGCATTACCTGGGCCACGGTGTGCCGCGCCGTCCAGTCGCCTATGGCGCCGTCGATCTCGGCCACGCGCGCCACGCGGCCGGCGTTGTCGGCCAGGTCGGGCGCATCACCCAGGTCTTGCCGGCCTATGGCGGCCATCAGGCGCTTGAAGATGCTGTCGCCATTGCCGGCCACCAGCACCCAGCCGTCCCGGCAGGGGTAGGCGTTGCTGGGGGCTATGCCCGGCAGCGCGCTGCCCGCCGCCTCACGCACGGCGCCGAAGGCGCTGTACTCGGGGATCAGGCTTTCCATGCAGTTGAACACCGCCTCGTGCAGCGCCACGTCTATGACCTGGCCCGCGCCGCCATTGGCCTTGCGGTGGTACAGCGCCATCATCACGCCGATCGCGCCGTGCAGCGCGGCCAGGGTGTCGCCTATGGACACCCCGACGCGCACCGGCACGCGGCCGGGCTCGGCCGTCAGATGCCGCAGCCCGCCCATGGCCTCGCCGATCACGCCAAAGCCTGGCAGGTCGCGGTATGGCCCACTCTGGCCGTAGCCCGAGATGCGCAGGATCACCAGGCCGGGGTTCAGCGCATGCAGCTGCTCGGGCGCCATGCCCCAGCCCTCCAGCGTGCCGGGGCGGAAGTTCTCCACCAGCACATCGGCCTCGGCGATCAGCCGGCGCGCGATCTCCTGCGCCTCGGCCTGGCGCAGGTCCAGCGCCACGGACTTCTTGTTGCGCGACTGCACCTGCCACCACACCGAGGTGCCGTTCTTCATCAAGCGCCAGTTGCGCAGCGGGTCGCCGCTGCCCACGGTCTCGATCTTCACCACGTCGGCGCCGAACTCGCCCAGCGTCTTGCCGCAAAACGGCCCGGCGATGAGCTGGCCCATCTCGATCACGCGCACGCCGGCCAGGGCCGCGGGCGTAGGGGTTGCGGTGTGTTGCACGTTTTCCTCCTTGAGTTAGTGCCATGGCGGCCAGGCCGGCGCAGTACCATCGCCGCCCATGAAGCCGCTGCGCTGGGACATTTTCTGCCAGGTCATAGACAACTATGGCGACATCGGCGTGTGCTGGCGCCTGGCGGCCCAGCTGGGCGCGCGCGGCCACGGCGTGCGCCTGTGGGTGGATGACGCCCGCGCCCTGGCCTGGATGGCGCCGCAAGGCGCGCCCGGGGTGCAGGTGCTGCCCTGGCCCGGCGCCGCGCCGCCGGATGGGGCGGGCGATGTGGTGGTGGAGGCCTTCGGCTGCGAGATC
>JAFEES010000195.1 GCA_018240995.1 Pseudomonadota bacterium
TACCCCGCCTATACAGCGTTAACTGCTACAAAAAATGGCTGCGTAGGAGCGGCTTTAGCCGCGAAGGATGCCGCCCGCGGCTAAAGCCGCTCCTACACAGTCGCCAACCGAATCGTATTGACCCCGAAATGAAACCGATTTTTCTGTCCCCAACCCTTGCCACCGTCATCCCCGCGCAGGCGGGGATCCAGTGCCCCCCGCCAACGCTCCAGAATTGCCGCCTGCGCGGGAATGACGGCGGTGGTGCGTGCGTGGCGCACAGCGCCATGGATCACTGAAATGCCGTACCCCATTGCCATGCCCCAATCCCTGTGCACCATCGCCCTGCAAGCCGCGGCCGCCGCCTGCTGCCTGGCTGGCGCCGCCCAGGCCCAGCAGCTCACGCGCCAGATCACCCTCCCGGCGGCACCGGCGGCACCGGCGCCCGCCGCCGCCGCGCCACTGCCTGCCAACCCCGCCAACGCCAAGCCCAGCGCCCTGCTGGCCTGTGTCATCCAACCCATCAGGACGGCCGACATCGGCACCCAGGTGGCCGGCGTGGTGGCCAGCATCGAGGTCGAGCGCGGCGACAGCGTCACCAAGGGCCAGGTGCTGGCGCGCATGCGCGCCGAGGTCGAGCAGGCCAGCAGCGGCGCGGCCCACGCGCGCGCCAGCAGCGAGGCCGAATGGCGCGCCGCCATGGCCGGCGAGCAGCTAGCGCGGCAAAAGCTGCAGCGCCAGCACACGCTGGCGTCGCAAAACTTCGTCTCCGACCAGGCCGTGGAGCTGGCCGAGTCCGAATACCGCGTGGCGCGCGAGCGCGTGTCCATGGCGCGCGACCAGCGCGCGGTGGCCGCGCGCGAGGCCGGCAGCGCCGCCGCCCAGCTGTCGCTGCGCGTGCTGCGCGCGCCGTTTGACGGCGTGGTCACCGAACGCCACGCCAACCCCGGCGAGCGCTTTGAAGAAAAGCCGCTGTTTCGCGTGGCCGACATCAGCCGCCTGCGCGTGGACGTGGTCGCCTCCACCGCGCTGTTCGGCCGCGTCAAGCCCGACCAGCTGTTCACCATACGCCCCGACCTGCCGGGCGCCGCCGCGCGCGCCGCCAAGGTGGTGCAGATCGACCAGGTGCTGGACCCGGCCAGCAACACCTTCCGCCTGCGCCTGGAAATGAACAACCACGACGCCAGCCTGCCCGCCGGCCTGCGCTGCCGCGCCGAACCCGAAGCACCGGCCACCGGTCTCTAAAACGCCAAACGCTGAACGCTGAACGCAAAACACCGCCCCCGCCATGCCCCACCGCACCCACGCCCTGCGCTGCCGCCCCCTGCTGGAAGACTTCGAGCCGCGCATCCTCTACGCCGCAGACCACCCGGCGGTACTGGCGGGCGCGCTGGCGGTGGGCGCGGGGCCGGGTGACGCCGCACACTCGGCCACCCTGCCCGCGCAGGCACCGGCCGGCCAGGGGCTGGAGCTGGTCTTCATCGACAGCCGTGTCGATGACCACGCCACCTTGACCGCCGACCTGCAGCGCCAGATGGATCAAGGCCGGCGCCTGGAGGTGGTGTGGCTGGGCGAGCACGACGACGCCATCAGCGTCATCAGCCAGACCCTCGCGCGGCATGAGGGCGTCAGCGCCATCCACCTGTTCTCGCACGGCGCCGCCGGCGAGGTGCTAATCGGCGCCCAGGCACTGGACATGGACCAGCTGCTCACGCGCGCCGGCGAGGTCGCCGCCTGGGGCGACCACCTGGCGCCAGGGGCCGACCTGCTGATCTACGGCTGCGACGTAGCCACGGGATCGGCGGGCGAGCAGCTCATACAGTCGCTGGCCCAGCTCACCGGGGTGGACGTGGCCGCATCCGTGGATCGCACGGGCGACGCGGCGCAGGGCGGCAACTGGGCGTTGGAGCGGCAGACGGGGGGCATAGAGGCACGGCAGCTGCTGGATGACAGCGGGCAGGCGCAGTGGCGCGGGGTGCTGGCGATAACGACCAATGACTTCGCCAGTTCCGCCGTGACCCCACTGGGCAACAACAACAGCCTGAGCTGGTCGCACACCGTCGCCGCCGGAACCGACCGGGCACTTTTCGTCGAGGTGGCCATCGAGGGCGTAGTGGCCTCAGTCACCAGCGTCTATTTCGGCAGCCAGTCGCTCACCTTCGTGGGCAGGCAAGCCGGCAGCAGTTCGGGCGCGGTAGAGATCTGGGTACTGCTCAACCCCACCGTGGGCACTAGCACCATCACCGTCTCCACGAGCCCTACCTATACCTCCGCCATGGCCGCCGGCGGGACGGCCTTCAACGGCGTCAACCAGACCAAGCCGGTCACCACGTTCGTTGGCGCGTCGGGTCAGAGCAACAAAGCCCAGGTCACCATGGCAAGCAATTCGGGCGACCTGATTCTTGCCACCCAGCATTGGCGCGATGCGCCCACCATCACCAATGGCGGCGGGCAAAGCGACGTCTGGGAAAGGGCCAACCCCAGCCCCTCCACCCTGCTCGGCCATACCACCACCGCCGCCGGCGCCGCCTCGGTGACCATGGTGGGCAATGCCAGCGCAAGCAAGGACTGGGTCATTGGTGCCATCTCCATCAAGGCGGCCGGTGCCAACACCCCGCCCGTGGGCAGCGACAAGACGGTCACCGGTTTTGAAAACCAGGCCTACACCTTCACCGCCGCTGACTTTCCATTTACCGACGCCAACGGCGACGGGTTGAAGGCCGTCCAGATCACTGCCCTACCCGCGGTCGGCAGCCTTACGCTCAACGGCGTGGCGGTGACCGCCAACCAGTTCATCACCAAGGCCGCCATCGATGCCGGCAAGCTCAAGTTCACGTCCACGGCCCATGCCAACGGCGCGGGCTACGCCAGCTTCAAGTTCAAGGTGCAGGACGATGCCGGTGTTGGCACTGGCGGCGGCTCGGACATAGACGGCACGGCCAGAACCCTGACCATCAACGTCACCGCCGTGAACAGCGCCCCCCAGGGCGCCAACAACACGGTGGCGATGCCGCAGAACCAAAGCTACACCTTCGGCGTGGCGGACTTTGGCTTCAGCGACCCCAACGACTCGCCGGCCAACAGCCTGCAGGCGGTCAAGATCACCACCACGCCGGGCGCCGGCAGCCTGACCCGGAATGGCGTGGCCGTCACCAACGGGCAGCTCGTTTCGGCCAGCGACATCGCCGCCGGCCTGCTCAAGTTCACCCCGGTGGCGAATGGCGCGGGCGCGCCCTACGCCAGCTTCACCTTCCAGGTGCAGGACAACGGCGGCACCGCCAACGGCGGCATCGACCTCGATCAGACACCAAAAACGCTCACGCTCAACGTCGTCGTTTCCAAGCTGGTCGTGGACACCACGTCGGACAGTGCGGACGGCAACACCTCCAGCATTTACACCCTGCTCGCCGGCAAGGGCGCCGACGGCAAGATCTCGCTGCGCGAGGCCATCACCGCCATCAACAACACGGCGGGTAGTGCCCCGGTCACCATCGAATTCAACATCGCCGGCACCGGCATCCACACCATCACCCTGGCTTCCATGCTGCCGGACATCGTCAAGCCGGTGATCATTGACGCCACGACCGACGACAGCTTTGCCGCCAATGGCGGCAGACCGGCCATCGTGCTCAACGGTGGCGGCACGGTGCAGGACGGGCTGCGGCTGTATGTGGGTTCCGGCGGCAGCACGATACGCGGGCTGGTCATCCAGAATTTCACGCAAGATGGCATCGACATTGCGAGCAGCCACGGCAATACCATTGCCGGCAATTGGATCGGCCTGAACTCCGCTGGCACGGGGGCTGCGGCGAACCAACAGGGCGTCAATATCTGGGCCTCCAACAACAACGTCATCGGCGGCACGACGGCTGCAGACCGCAACGTTATCTCCGGAAATTCCGGGCCAGGACTCTGGATCGATGGAGGCGCCACCGGAAACCAGGTGCGCGGCAACTACATCGGCACCAACGTCGCGGGGGCGGCTGCCGTTGCCAACCAAACCAACGGCATCCGGCTTCTTTCCACCGGAAACACCATAGGCGGCACCGCTGCAGGCGCTGGCAACGTCATCTCGGGCAATCTAGGAAACGGTATCGACATCGCCGGCACATCGGCCACCGGCAACACGGTGGCGGGTAACACCATTGGTTTGAACGCCACTGGCACGGCAGCCGTTGGCAACAGCGCCATAGGCATTCGCATCAGCGGCGGCGCATCGAGCAATACCATTGGCGGCGCCACCGGCGCGGCGCGCAACGTCATCAGTGGCAACGGCAGCTATGGCATAAGCGTTGAGGACGCAAACACCAGCTCGGTGGTGATTCAGAACAACTGGATCGGCGTCAACGCAAGCGGCACTTCGGCCATCGGCAACACATCTAGTGGCATTGCGCTGACCGGAGGCCCTAGTAATTTCACGATCGCGAGCAATTGGATTGCGCTATCCGGCTGGCACGGCATTTATCTGAATGGCGCTTCCGCTGACGGAGTTATTCGCGACAACCGTATTGGCACGGATGCTGCGGGCTCTGCCGACTGGGGGTCGAATGGGGCCGGCATCCAGATTGGGGATACCGGACATACAACCGCTCCGACACGCATCAGTGTCACCGGAAATATCGTCGCGTACAGCAAGGGCGCAGGAGTTCGTCTGTTGCCGAGCGCCGGCACCAGCAATCCGATATTGGGCAATTCCATCTATGGCAGCACCAGCCTGGGAATCGGCCTGGGCTCCCCAGGCGTCACGCCCAACGACCCGGGCGACGCCGACACGGGGCCCAACAACCTGCAGAACTTCCCCGTGCTGCAGTCGGTTCTTACCAACGGCAGCAACCAGGTCAACATTACCGGCACGCTGAACAGCAACGCCAATGGCTACTACCGCATCGAATATTTCGCCAGCCCATCAGCCAATGCATCGGGCTATGGCGAGGGCAAGGTGTTGCTGGGCTTTCTAAATGTGGCCACGGACGCCAGTGGCAATGCCACCATCAGCACCACCTTCGCTACCAGCCTGGCAGCGGGCTGGGTGGTTTCGGCCACGGCGACCAAGACAAATTCAAGCTACAACACGTTTACCGACACATCGGAGTTCTCCCAAGCGGTAGTTGCCACTGAGGTCAACAAGGCCCCCAGCGGCGCCAACAAAACCGTCACCACGCTGGAGGATCAGCCCTATACCTTCACGACCAGCGATTTCGGCTTTTCTGACCCTGGCGACAGCCCTGCCAACAACTTGCTGGCCGTCAAGGTCACCACGCTACCAAGCGCCGGCAGCCTGACGCTCAACGGCACGGCGGTGACGGCGGGGCAGCTTGTCTCTGTCACAGACATCAACGCTGGCAAGCTCAAATTCACCCCAGCAGCAGACGCCAACGGCACGGGCTATGCCAGTTTTACCTTCCAGGTGCAGGACGATGGCGGCACGGCCATGGGCGGCGTGGATCTGGATC
>JAFEES010000196.1 GCA_018240995.1 Pseudomonadota bacterium
GCGCGAGCCGTGCAGGTAATGCGCCAGGTTGTTGCCGGCAAAGCGCTTGAAGCGGCGGAAGGACATGTTCTCGCCGATCTTGCCGATCAGGCCCTTGCGCACGTCTTCCAGCGTCGGGCCGAAGCCGTCTTGGCTATAGGCCAGCGCGCCCAGGGCGGCGATGTCGGCGGGGTTGTGCTCGGCCACCAGGCGGGCGGCGGCATTGGCCATGGCGATGAAGCTGTCGTTCTTGGACACGAAGTCGGTTTCGCTGTTGACCTCGATCAGCGCACCCAGGTTGCCTTCGATGCTGGCGGCGACCACGCCCTCGGCCGTGACGCGCGACGCGGCCTTGCCGGCCTTGGTGCCCAGCTTCACGCGCAGCAGTTCCTCGGCCTTGGCCATGTCGCCGCCGGCCTCGGTCAGGGCCTTCTTGCATTCCATCATCGGGGCATCGGTCTTGGCACGCAGTTCGCCAACCATGCTTGCGGTAATAGCAGCCATCGTTATTTCTCCAGTGTTTCAGTTCAGTTCGTTACAGGATTAATTCCGTTTCCAAATCATGCGTGTCAAGGCGAAGCAACAACGACACGGGCGATTAAGAAATGGAACCAGGGCTAAAAAAAAGGGGGCTCACAGGGGCCCCGCTTTTTTTGCGACGCATCGCGCGGCCCGGTATTTAGGCGGCGGAGTCCTGGACTTCCACGAATTCGTCGGAGCCTTCGGCGGCAACCGCCTTGACCACCTCATCCACGGCGTTGGCGCGACCTTCCAGGATGGCGTCGGCAATGCCGCGGGCGTACAGCGCCACGGCCTTGGCCGAGTCGTCGTTGCCGGGGATCACGTAGTCGATGCCCTCGGGGTTGTGGTTGGAGTCCACCACGCCGATCAGCGGAATGCCCAGCTTCTTGGCTTCCGAGATGGCGATCTTGTGGAAGCCCACGTCGATCACGAAGATGGCGTCGGGCAGGGCGTTCATGTCCTGAATGCCGCCGATGTCCTTTTCCAGCTTGTCGAGCTCGCGGGCGAACATCAGCTGCTCTTTCTTGCTCATGGACTCCAGGCCGGCTTCCTGCTGGGCCTTCATGTCCTTCAGGCGCTTGATCGAGGTCTTGACGGTCTTGAAGTTGGTCAGCATGCCGCCCAGCCAGCGCTGGTCAACGTAGGGCACGCCGGCGCGCTGGGCCTGCTCGGCCACCAGCTCACGGGCCTGGCGCTTGGTGCCCACCATCAGGATGGTGCCGCGATTGGCGGCCAGCTGCTTGGCGAACTTCTGCGCCTCCTGGAACATCGGCAGCGACTTTTCCAGGTTGATGATGTGAATCTTGTTGCGATGACCGAAGATGAAGGGGGCCATCTTGGGGTTCCAGAAGCGGGTCTGGTGGCCAAAGTGGACACCGGCTTCCAGCATTTCGCGCATGGTGACGGACATGAAAGTACTCCGAAGGTTGGGTCTAAAATCCAGCCCCAATAATTGCGTCGTGCAACATATGTTTCATACATGTACTTTTGCAGGCCACAACACCTTGAAAGGGCTGGTTTGCGATTAGTTTTGCCGCATGATTGGCACCGATCAAAGCCGGGCAGCACTCAGCAAAACCTAAGGATTCTAGCATAGCCTCATGTTGACCGACCTTGTCTCCATGCGCAGCCAGCTGGCTGCCGGACAGTCCAGCGCCGCCGCAGAGCTGGAGCGCTGCATTGCCGCCGCGGCCAGTCCCGCCTGCGCCCATGTATTTCGCCAGACCTGCCTGGATGAGGCGCGCGCCGCGGCCGCCGCGCCGGGCGTGGGGCGGCTGCCGCTGGCCGGCCTGGCGGTGTCGGTGAAGGATTTGTTCGACATCCAGGGCCTGGCCGCGCTGGCCGGCTCCAGCGTGCTGGCGGGCGCCGCACCGGCCACCGCCGACTGCCCGGCCGTGGCGCGCCTGCGCCGTGCCGGCGGCGCCATCATGGGCCACACGCAGATGGTGGAGTTCGCCTTTTCCGGCGTCGGCGTAAACCCGCATTACGGCACCCCGGCCGCGCTGGACGGGCGCTTTGGCGCCCTACCCGGCCCGGCGCGCGTGCCGGGCGGCTCGTCCTCGGGCGCCGGGGTGTCGGTGGCGGCCGGCGCGGCCTTCATCGGCCTGGGCTCGGACACGGGCGGCTCGATCCGCATCCCGGCGGCGCTGAACGGCGTGGTCGGCTTCAAGAACACGGCGCGCCTGGTGCCCACGACTGGCGCCGTGCCGCTATCGACCACGCTGGACACGGCCTGCGCCATCACGCGCAGCGTGCGCGATGCCATCGTGGCGCATGAAATATTGGCGGCGCGCAGCGTCACGCGCAGCCCGGCACCGCTGTCCGCCTGGCGCCTGGCCGTGCCCTCCACGCTGTTTCTGGACGGCCTGGATGCCACGGTGGCCACGGCGTTTGCGCGCAGCATCGCCCGGCTGCGTGCTGCCGGCGCACAAGTCAGCGAAATCGCCCTGCCCGAGACCGCCGAGCTGGCCGAGGTGAACGCCACCGGCGGCTTTTCCGCCGCCGAAAGCTATGCCTGGCACCGCCAACTGCTGCAGCAGCACGCCGCCGGCTACGACCCGCGCGTGCGCGCGCGCATCGAGCGCGGCGCGGCGATGACGGCGTACGACTACATCGACCTGCGGCACGCGCGCCGTGCCTGGATCGCCCGCATGGAAGACGCCATGACGGGTTTCGACGCCCTGCTCTCGCCCACCGTGCCCATAGGGGCGCCGACCATAGCCTCGGTCGCGCCGGGCAGCGAGCGCGACGCGGAGTTCTTCCGCGCCAACGCCCTGCTGCTGCGCAACACCAGCGTGGTCAACATGCTGGACGGCTGCGCGCTGTCGCTGCCCTGCCACCAGGCGGGCGAGCTGCCCGTGGGCCTGATGGTCTGGCATGCGGCGCTGCGCGACGATGCGGTACTCAACGTCGGCCTGCGCATTGAACAGGAACTACAAAAACAATAGCTTCTTGCACTTGCCATACAAGTGCAGCGGGCATTTTTCATCGAAATTTCATGCGTATTGCCATCGTGGGTGCCGGCATCGTCGGCGCGGCCACTGCCTATGAACTGGCCGCCGACGGCCATGAGGTCAGCGTTTTCGAGCAGCGCGGCTCGGCCGCCGAGGAGGCCAGCTTTGCCAGTGCCGGCCTGCTGGCGCCGGCCCTGCTCACGCCCTGGGCGCATCCGGCCATGGGCGCGGCCGCGCGCCGGCGCCTGTGGAGCCGCGGCCAGACCCTGCCCAGCCTGGTGCGCGGCGCCGGCAGCGCCGGGCTGGCCTGGCGCTGGCGCTGGGCCCAGGCCGGCCGCAGCCCCCAGGCGCCGGCGCAGCTGGCCGCGCTGCAGCAGCTGGACCAGTACAGCCTGGCGCGCACACGCACACTGGCCCAGCAGTTCGAGGTGGACATAGAAACCAGCCGCGGCACCCTGGTGCTGCTGCGCCGGCCCGAATGCCTGCAGGCCCTGCAACCGGCGCTGCAGCTGCTGCGCGACGCCGGCATGGTCGTGACCGATGTGGACGCCGACACCGCCCGCCTCATCGAGCCCGGCCTGTCCGGCGACACGCCGCTGGCCGGCGCACTGCACGCGCCCGACGGCGAGGCCGGCAACTGCCGGCTGTTTGCGCTGGTGCTGCGCCAGGCGGCCCAGGATCTGGGCGCGCAGTTCATGTTCGGCGCCAACGTGCGCGCCCTGGCCAGCGCCCCCACCGGCCTGCAGCTTGCCGGCGAGAGCGCGCCGCGGCGCTTTGACGCCGTGGTGCTGTGCGCGGGCCTGGCCAGCGCCGCGCTGCTGCGCCCGCTGGGGCCGCGCCTGCCCATGGCGGCCATGCACGGCTACACCATCAGCGCCCCGCTGCGCGAGGAAACGCATGCGCCCCAGGGCGCGGTGATCGACCCGCTGCACCGCCTGATCATCACGCGCCAGGGCCAGCGCGTGCGCGTCTCGGGCGGCGCCGAGCTCGGCCATGGCGGCGGCGCGCAGCACGCGCCCACGCTGCAGACGCTGTACCTGGCGCTGTCGGGCTGGTTCCCGGGCGGGGCGCTGACCTCCTCGCCCCAGGTGCAGGTCTGGCGCGGCGCCCGCCCCATGCTGCCCGACGGCGCCCCGGTGCTGGGCGCCAGCGGCCTGGCCGGCCTGTGGCTGAACACCGGCCACGGCGCCTGCGGCTGGGCCCAGGCCTGCGGCAGCGCCCGCGCGCTGGCCGATGCCGTGGCCGCTCGCGCGCCGGCCGTGGACTTGCAGCCCTTTGCCCTGACGCGCTTTTGATGCCGGCCGGCCGGCGCCACAATGCCGGCATGCAGCGCATCACCGCCCATCAGCCCCACGCACTTCATGACACGGCGGCCACGCGCCGCATCGAGGCCGCCGCGGCCGCGGCCCTGCCCGAGCACACCCTGATGCAGCGTGCCGGCCGGGCCACGGCGCGCCTGGCGCTGGCGCTGGCGCCACATGCGCGCTGCATCTGGATCGCCTGCGGCGGCGGCAACAACGGCGGCGACGGGCTGGAGGCCGCCATGCTGCTGCACCGCGCCGGCCATCCGGTCGTCGTCACCTGGCTGGGCACACCGGCCACCCTGCCGGCCGACGCACGCCAGTCCTGGCAGCGCGCCATGGACGCCGGCGTGCACTTCGCCGGCGCGCCGCCGCAGCTGGGCGCGCAGGATCTGTGCGTGGACGCCCTGCTGGGCATAGGCCTTTCGGCACAGGCCCGCGCCCACGCACCCGACCCAAGCCTGCTGCAGTGGCTGGCGCAGATGCAGGCCAGCGCCGCGCCCACGCTGTGCGTGGATCTGCCCTCTGGCCTGATCGCCGACAGCGGCCAGTACGCCCCCGGCTTCGAGGCCCTGGCCGGCCCGGCGCGCGGCGCGCGCCATACGCTGAGCCTGCTGACGTTGAAACCCGGCCTGTTCACTGCCCATGGGCGTGATGCCGCCGGCCAGGTGTGGCTGGACGAGCTGGGCGTGAACACCCTCGACCATGCCCCCAAAGCCTGGCTGGCCGGCGCGCCCACCCAAGCCCCACGCGCCCACGCCAGCCACAAGGGCAGCCATGGCGACGTGGCGGTGATTGGCGGCGAAGGCCTGGCCGCGCGCGGCCTGGGCATGACCGGCGCCGCCCTGCTGGCCGCCAGCGCCGCGCTGCACGCAGGCGCCGGCCGCGTGCTGCTGGCGCTGCTGGACGACGGCGCCACCGGGGCCCTGCCCGACCTGCCCGAACTGATGCTGCGCCACTTCCAGGCCCTGCGGCTGGATCAGGGCAGCGTGGTCTGCGGCTGCGGCGGCGGCGCTGCCGTGGGCGCCCGGCTGCCCGCCGTGCTGCAACAGGCGCGGCGCCTGGTGCTGGATGCCGACGCCCTGAATGCAATAGCTGCCGACGACCGGTTGCAGCGCCTGTTGCACCATCGGGCGCAACACGCCGATT
>JAFEES010000197.1 GCA_018240995.1 Pseudomonadota bacterium
CTCGCGCACGCTGGCGTCTTCATGCGCGGCGTTGGCGCCGGCTGCCGGATGTGCGCCCGCACGCCCATGGGCATGGCGCGGCGCCGGCGTGGCAAGGGCCTGTCGGTGCGCGTGCATCAGCTTGCGGCCGTCGCCAGCCCCATGTCTACGCCCGACATCAGGCGCGCGATGTCCAGCAAGATGAGCATGCGCTCGCCCACCGAGCCCAGGCCGCGTATGCACTGCGCGTCAATGCTGCTTTCCAGGTCGGGCGCGGGGCGCAGCTGCTCGGGCGCCAGCTCCATCACGTCGCTGACCGAGTCCACGACGATGCCCACCACGCGCTCGCGCAGGTTCAGGATGATGACCACCGTGAAGCTGTTGTACTCGGCCTGGGCGCAATCGAAGCGCAGGCGCATGTCCACGATGGGGACGATGGTGCCGCGCAGGTTGATCACCCCCTTGATGAAGGCCGGCGCATGGGCGATGCGCGTGGGCGCCTCGTAGCCGCGGATCTCCTGCACCTTGAGGATGTCTATGCCGTACTCCTCCTGGCCCAGGCGGAAGGTGAGGTATTCCTTGGCGCCCGCCGCGACGATCTCTATGCCCTTGTCCACCACATTCATGTCTTGACTCCTTGCTGTCTCGGCTGAGCCCGCGTCAATGGCGGGCGCGGCGCACCATGGCGCCCGTGTCCAAAATCAATGCCACCGTGCCGTCGCCGAGGATGGTGGCGCCGGACACGTTGGGTACCTTGCGGTAGTTGGTTTCCAGGTTTTTCACCACCACCTGGTGCTGGCCCAGCAGCTCGTCGACAAGCACGGCGACGCGGCTGCCGTCGGCCTCGACCACGACCATGATGTTGTTGCCGCTGGCGCCCGCGGCGCCGGGGCGCGGCACCTGGAAGATGCGCTCCAGCGACATCACGGGCATGTATTCGTCACGCACCTTGACCAGCTGCGAGCCCTGGGTCACCGTGTTCACGTCGCCCTCGTTGACCTGGAACGACTCCACCACCGAGGACAGCGGCAAGATGTAGACCTCGTCGCCCACGCCCACCGACATGCCGTCCATGATGGCCAGCGTGAGCGGCAGCCGCACCGACACGCGCATGCCATAGCCCTCGGCCGAGTCGATCTCCACCGAGCCGCCCAGCGAGGTGATGTTGCGCTTGACCACGTCCATGCCCACGCCGCGCCCGGACACGTCGGTGACCACATCGGCAGTGGAAAAGCCCGGCGCGAAGATCAGGTTCCAGACCTCCCCGTCGGGCATGGCGTCGGACACGTCCAGACCACGCTCGCGCGCCTTGCGCAGGATCTTCTCGCGCGACATGCCCTTGCCGTCGTCGCGCACCTCAATGACGATGGAGCCGCCCTGGTGCGCGGCCGACAGCGTCAGCGTGCCATGCTCGGGCTTGCCCGCGGCCAGGCGATCCTCGGGCAGCTCGATGCCGTGATCCAGGCTGTTGCGCACCAGGTGCGTCAGCGGGTCGGTGATCTTTTCCACCAGGCTCTTGTCCAGCTCGGTGGCCTCGCCCTGGGTGACGAAGTCCACCTTCTTGCCCAGCTTGGCCGCCAGGTCGCGCAGCATGCGCGGGAAGCGGTTGAAGACGATGGACATCGGAATCATGCGGATCGACATCACCGATTCCTGCAGGTCGCGCGTGTTGCGATCCAGGTCGGCCAGGCCGGCCAGCAGCTGCTGATGCACACCAGCATCCAGGCCGCGGCTGTTTTGCGCCAGCATGGCCTGCGTGATGACCAGCTCGCCCACCAGGTTGATGAGCTGATCCACCTTGTTCACGGCCACGCGAATGGTGGACGACTCCATGGACGCCTGACTCGCGCCCTTGGACTCCGCCGCTGCGCGCGCCGGCACCGGCCGCTGCGCCGGCGCCGCGGCGGCGGCCAGGGCGGCAGCGGCAACTTCGTCCACGGGCACGCCGGGCGCACCGGCAAAGAAGCCGTAGGGCTGCGCTGCATCTGACACCGGCGGCTGCGCCGCGTTGGCGGCCGTGGCAGCGCCAGCGGCCGCCACGATGTTGACCTTGTCCTTGGCGACGTGGAACGCGAACAGATCCAGCAGGTCATCATTGCTGGATGCGGTCTGCACCGCGAAGCGGCGCATGCCCGCCTGCGCGTGCGGCAGGTCGTCGATCTGCCCCAGGCCCGCAATGTCGCGGAACAGCTCCTTGATGGCATCGGCCTGGGCCAGGTGTTCCAGTGGCCCGATGTGTATCTCCAGGGCACGCAGGCCATTGGCGGCCACCGCTGCGACCAACGGCACTGGCTGCGGCGCGGGCTCGGGCACCGGCTGCGGCGGCGGTGCCATGGCCGGCGCCACCGGCGCGTCGCCCGCCGCCAGGGCGCTGATGCTGCGCACCAGCTCTTGCGTGGAAATGGCCTCGCCCTGCCCCCCTGCCTGGTGCCGCGCCAGCAGGCTGCGCGAGGCATCGGCCGATTCCAGCAGCACGTCCACCATGGGCGCGATCAGGCGCAGCTCGTGGCGGCGCAGGCGGTCGAGCAGCGACTCCATCTGGTGCGTGAGCTCGGCCACGTCGGCAAAGCCGAAGGTGGCCGCGCCGCCCTTGATGGAATGGGCGCAGCGGAAGATGCCGTTGAGCTCCTCGTCATTGGCCGCGTCCAGATCCAGGCCCAGCAGCATCTGCTCCATCTGGTCTAGGTTCTCGGCGGCTTCCTCGAAGAAGATTTGGTAGAACTGCGTCAGGTCGAAATCCGCGCCTGCGCTCTCTTGGTGGGTGTCCGCCATGATGTCGGCTTTCTGTGAACTGCGTGAATGGGATGGTGGCCCGGTGGGCCGGTCAGCGGATGACCTTCTGTATGACCTCGATGAGGCGCACCGGATCGAAGGGCTTGACCAGCCAGCCGGTGGCGCCCGCGGCGCGGCCGGCCTGCTTCATCTGGTCGCTGGACTCGGTGGTGAGGATCAGGATGGGCGTGCTGCGGTAGCGCGGGTGGGCGCGCAGCTTGCGCGTCAGCCCGATACCGTCCAGGCGCGGCATGTTCTGGTCGGCCAGCACCAGGTTCACGGCGTGGGACTCGGCCTTCTCCAGGGCGTCCTGGCCGTCCACGGCCTCCACCACGTGGTAGCCCGCACTGGTCAACGTGAAGGACACCATCTTCCGCATGGACGGAGAATCATCGACGGCAAGAATGGACAGCATGGACAACTCCAACGGCTCTTGATTGATTGAATAGGTTCAGGACTGGCATGGGGGGGTCAGAACAGCTCCACCGAGCCGGCCGCCATCTCCCGCTGCGCCACGGGGTTCGGGCGGTCGGGCGCCATACCCTCGGTCGGCGCGGCGTCTTCGCCCTCCTCGCCGCCCATGACCTGGGCGGCCAGGCGAAAGGCGCTGGCCTGCAGCACGCGGCTGGTGTGGGTGATGAGCTGCGTGGCCATGTCGTGGAACTGCAACTCGGTCACGGCACTGCGCAAGGCGGTGCGCAGTGCCAGCAGCTCGGCACAACCGTCCACGCGCGCGTCCGTGAGCACGGCATTCGCCTCCCCAAAACGGGCTAGCAAATTGTCCGTGGCATGGTCGAGCAGACCCTCCAGCCGATGCAGGTCGTGCGCGGCCATCAGCAGGCAGTCCTGCAAATCGGCCGCCACCATCACGGGGACCTGCACCGCAGCCCCCCCGTCTGGCGTAGTTAACGTTGATTGCATCGTTTCTCCATGACCGCGGGCTATATTCCCGCGGGCAACATATCTGATCTGGACATCTCGCCCCCCCCGCCGGTCGGCGGATTGGTACAACTTGTTCCAATATGTATCCTATGATACCTATTTCTACGGACTCTGAACCCCTGAAAAGCCCTGTGCGCATACTGCATCTCGAGGATTCGGCGGCCGACCATGCCCTGGTGCGCCTGACGCTGCGCCGCTCGGGGCTGGTGCACGAGATCCGGCAGGTGGAAACACTGGATGAATTCACCCAGTGTGTGATGCAAAAAAACAACGACCTGATACTGGCCGACTACCGTCTGCCGGGTTTCACCGCGCTGGATGCCTGGGGCATCGTGGAAAAGCAAGCCGATCACCCGCCCTTCGTGCTGCTGTCCGGCGCCATCGGCGAGGCGGCGGCGGTGGACGCCATGCGTCTGGGTTTTGCCGACTACCTGCTCAAGGACGACATGGCGCGCCTGCCGCATGTGCTGCAGCGCGCGCTGGAGGTGGCCGAGGCGCGGCGCGCGCGCGAGCAGGCGGCGGCCGATCTGGCCGAGTCCGAGCAGCGCCTGGCGGATCTGGCCGAGCACCTGCAGACCTCGATCGAGGAGGAGCGCGCGGCGATCGCGCGCGAAATCCATGACGACATCGGCGGCGCGCTGGCGGCGGTGAAGTTTGACCTGGCCTGGATTGGCCGCCATGGCAGCGACGGCGCCCTGCGCGAGCATGTGGCCAGCGCCAGCGAGATGCTGCAGCACGCCATGGACGCCAGCCAGCGCCTGATGATGAACCTGCGCCCGCCGGTGCTGGATCAGGGCCTGGTGGCCGCCGTGCGCTGGCTGGCCGAATCGTTCGAGCGACGCACGCGCGTGCCCGTGCGTGTAAGCGCCAGCGGCGAGACCATGGATCTGCCGCCGGCCCTGCAGCTGGTGGCCTACCGCACGGCGCAGGAGGCGCTGACGAATGTGCACAAGCATGCCCAGGCCGGCCGCGTGCACATCGACCTGTCAGACCATGAGGGCGTGCTGACGCTGGAGGTCAGCGACGACGGCCGCGGCATTGCACCGCAAATGCTGCGCAAGCCGCGCTCCTTCGGCCTCAAGGGTCTGCAGGAGCGTGCGCGGCGCGCCGGCGGCTGGCTGGACATCAGCAGCCGCCCGGGCCAGGGCACCTCGGTCATCATGAGCCTGCCGCTGACATCCACCGACCCCAAAGCAGGAGAACAACCGTGATCCATGTGGTGCTGTGCGACGACCATGCCGTGCTGCGGCGCGGCATACGCGACACGCTGACCGAGTCGCCCGAGATCTGTGTGACCGGCGAGGCCGGCAGCTATGCCGAGCTGCGCGAGGTGCTGCGCGCGGCCGCCTGCGACGTGCTGCTGCTGGACCTGAACCTGCCCGGGCGCAGCGGCCTGGAGGCACTGGCCAGCCTGAAGGAGACGCACCCGGCCATCAAGGTGCTGATCGTCTCCATGTATCCCGAGGATCAGTACGCGCTGCGCTGCCTGAAGGCCGGCGCCCATGGCTACGCCAACAAGGCCGGCGACCCGGTGCAACTGATCGCCGCCGTGCAGACGGTGATGCAGGGGCGCAAGTACCTGACCCCCGAGGTGGCGCAGCTGCTGGCCGACAGCCTGGCCCAGCCCACGCCCGAGCTGCCGCACGAGTCGCTGTCCGAGCGCGAGCTGCAGACGCTGGTGAAGATCGCCTC
>JAFEES010000198.1 GCA_018240995.1 Pseudomonadota bacterium
CCCGCGCCCACCAAGGCCGCCAGCTCCCACAGTGCCGAAAAGGACGTGGAAAAAGCCATCCATGCCTGGGCCTCGGCATGGGAGGGACAGGACATGAATGGCTACCTGGGCGCGTACGCCAAGACCTTCCAGCCCAAGGGCCAGACCAGCCGCGCCGCCTGGGAAAAGGAACGGCGCGAGCGCATCGTGGGCCGCACCAAGATCAACGTCGGCGTCAGCGAGCTGCAGGTCAAGGTCGATGGCGACAAGGCCCAGGCGCGCTTTCGCCAGCACTACAGCTCGGGCAGCCTGAACGTTTCCAGCCGCAAGACGCTGGACATGGTGAACCAGGGGGGCCGCTGGGCCATCGTGCGTGAATCCACGGGCGGTTGAAACTCTTGGCGCACGCAAGACCCTAAGGCAATGCGGCGCTGACGGCGCCGCATACCATTTCTACTTCTCACACCCCGCATGCCCCTGCCCCCCTTTGCGCTGAGCCAGGTTTTAAGCGCAGCCGCCATGGCCGCGTTGCTGGCCGCGCCCGCTCCTGCGCTGGCAAAAAAGACCGACAAGACGGAAAAAGCGCGCAAGGCAGAACCAGAAGCGGCCACCAAGAAGCACAAACGCAAACATGCGGCGCGGGCCGCAGCGCCCCTGCGCGACGGCGACGCGGAACGGCGCCTGCTGGAGATCTCGCAGCTCACGGCACAGGGCCGCGCGCGCGAGGCCCTGCCGCTGGCCGAGCGCCTGGTGCGCGACCACCCCAATTTCCAGCTCGCCCAACTGGCGCTGGGCGACCTGCTGGCCGCCAGGGCGAGGCCGCTGGGGCGGGTGGGCGACGTCGTGCCCGCGCCTGCCGTGGCCATGCAGGCACCGCCAGCCATGGCCGGCCTGAAGTTCGCCACCGCGGTTGCCGCGCCGGCACCGCAGCCGGTGGCCGCGGCGCCCGTGCTGTCAGCCACGGCCGCGGAAACCCTGTCGGGCCTGCGCAGCGAGCTGCGCCTGCGCCTGGACTCCACCAAGGCGCCGCCGCCGCAGGGCAGCATTCCGGCACAGTTCCTGGAGCTGTCGGCGCGCACGCGTCACGCCATTGCCATGGACGCCTCGCGCTCGCGGCTGTACCTGTTCGAGAACACCGACAAGGGGCTGGTGCTGGTGGCCGACTACTACGCCTCGGTCGGCAAGCTGGGCACCGAGAAGCTCTCCGAGGGCGACCAGCGCACGCCGCTGGGCGTGTACTACATCACCAGCCGGCTCGACCCCGCCACGCTGAAGGATTTTTACGGCGCCGGCGCCCTGCCCATCAACTACCCCAACCCACTGGATCAGAGCCGGGGCAAGACCGGAAGCGGCATCTGGCTGCACGGCACGCCGCCCGAGCAATTCTCGCGCGCCCCCCAGGCTACCGACGGCTGCCTGGCCCTGGCCAACCCGGATCTGGAACGCCTGTTGAAAACCGTGGAGCCGCGCACCACCCCCGTGGTCATCGCGCGGCAGCTGCAGTGGGTCAAGCCCCAGGCGCTGCAGGCCGATCGCCAGTCGTTCCATGCCGTGCTCGAGGCCTGGCGCGCCGCCAAGTCGCATGGCGACATGCAGCGCCTGCTGGCCTTTTACGCACCCGAATTCCAGGGCCTGCGCAGCGCCGGGCTGGAACAATGGGCGCAGACCCTGCACGCCGAGACCAAGGCCCTGCACGGGCGCAGCGTACAGCTCAAGGACAAGAGCATGCTGCGCTGGACCGACAGCAGCGACACCATGGTGGTGACCTTTGGCGAGGTGGCCGAGGGCGCGCGCAGCGGCAGCATCAAGCGCCAGTACTGGACGCGCAAGGGCGCGCGCTGGCAGATCTTTTTTGAAGGAGTGATTGGATGATTTCCAGACGAAGCACGGCCCTGGCGGGCGCCGCACTGACCGCAATGCTGGCTTTTGCACCCGCATGGGCACAGGAAGCGGCGGCGCCGAAGGTGAAGCTGGCCACCAGCATGGGCGACATCGTGCTGCAGCTCGATGCCGCCAAGGCGCCGAAGACGGTGGAGAACTTTCTGGCCTACGTAGCCGACAAGCATTACGACGGCACGGTGTTTCACCGCGTCATCAACGGTTTCATGATCCAGGGCGGCGGCTTTACCGCCGACATGGTACAAAAGCCAACCAAGGCCCCGATCGCACTGGAGGCCGCCAACGGCCTGAAGAACGACAAGTACACCGTCGCCATGGCGCGCACGGCCAACCCCAATTCGGCCACGGCGCAGTTCTTCATCAACGTGCAGGACAACGCCATGCTCAACGCCCCCAACCCCGACGGCCATGGCTACGCCGTGTTCGGCAAGGTGATCCAGGGCATGGACGTGGTGGACAAGATCAAGGCCGTGGCCACGGGCAACCGCGGCCCGCACCAGAACGTACCGACCACGCCGGTGGTCATCAACTCCGCAACGCTGGTCAAATAACCGAAAGGACAAGCCACCATGAGCAACCCGCAAGTCGAACTGCACGTCACCATCAACGTCGCCGAGACCGCCACCCAGGGCGTGATCACGCTGGAGCTGGACGCCGCCAACGCGCCCAAGAGCACCGCCAACTTCCTGTCCTATGTGAACAAGGGCCACTACGACGGCACCATCTTCCACCGCGTGATCAAGGGCTTCATGATCCAGGGCGGCGGCTTTACCGCCGATATGAAGCAAAAGGGCACCGACGCCGCCATCGAGAACGAGGCCGCCAACGGCCTGAAGAACGACAAGTACACCATCGCCATGGCGCGCACCGGCGAGCCGCACAGCGCCACCGCCCAGTTCTTCATCAACACCGTGGACAACGGCTTTTTGAACCACACCTCGCCCACGCCCCAGGGCTGGGGCTATGCCGTGTTCGGCAAGGTGGTCAAGGGCGAGGACGTGGTCGATTCCATCAAGAAGGTGCGCACCACGCGCAAGGGCTTCCACGACGACGTGCCGTTCGACGCCGTGGTCATCGACAAGGCCGTGGCGCTGTAAGCCACGCATGCCCGCGACCGTGCCGCCGATTGCCGAGCTGGCCGCGCCAGCAGCATGGCGCACGGTCGACTTCCTGGCCGACCTGCATCTGGAGCCTGGGCAGCCGGCCACGCTGCAGGCCCTGCAACGCTACTTAGACGGCACGCCGGCCGACGCCATCTTCCTGCTCGGCGACTTGTTCGAGGTCTGGGTCGGCGACGACGCCATCGACGAGCCGGGCAGCTTCGAAGGCATCTGCTGCGCCCTGCTGGCGCGCGCCGCGCGGCGGCGGCCGCTGTTCTTCATGCACGGCAACCGCGACTTCCTCGTGGGCGCGGGCTTCACACACCACACCGGCGTGGCCCTGCTGGCCGACCCCACGGTGCTGCAGCTTGGCGACAAGCGCTGGCTGCTGTCGCATGGCGACGCGCTGTGCCTGAACGATGTCGAATACCAGCGCTTTCGAGCCGTCGCACGCAACCCCGATTGGCAGGCCCAGCTGCTGGCGCGCCCGCTGCCCGAGCGCCGTGCCCAGGGCCGCAGCGCGCGCAGCGAGAGCGAGGCGCGCAAGCAGGCCGGCAGCGCCGTCTATGCCGACGTGGATGCCGCCGCCGCCCTGGCCTGGCTGCACGCCGCCCGGGCCCAGGCGCTGATCCACGGCCACACCCACCTGCCCGCCGACCATGTGCTGGCGCCGGGCCTGACGCGCCATGTGCTGACCGACTGGGATCTGGCCGCCCACCCGCCGCGCGCCGGCGTGCTGCGCCTGACACCCGAGGGCCTGCAGCGCCTGCCATGCGTTTCTTGAGCCGGTTTGCCCGGCGCCTGCGCGCCGCCGTGGCGCCCGTGCCCGACATCAGTGCCGCGCTGTGGCTGCAGGCCGTGAGCCGCCACCCGTTTCTTGCCGCCCTGCCGCTGCACGATCAGGCCAAGCTGCGCGCCCTGAGCGCCCTGTTCCTGCAGCGCAAGGAGTTTTCCGGCGCCCATGGCCTGGTGGTGACCGACGCCATGGCCGTGGCCATCGCCGCGCAGGCCTGCCTGCCGCTGCTGCACTGGGGCGAGCCCGGGCGCGCGCTGGCCTGGTACGACGACTTCGTGGGCATCGTCGTGCACCCGGCCGAGGCCGTGGCGCGGCGCAAGTCGGTGGACGAGGCCGGCGTGGTGCACCACTACCACGAGGTGCTGCTGGGCGAGGCCATGGAGCATGGCCCGGTGATGCTGAGCTGGAGCGCCGTGGACGGCGCCGGGCGGCACGGCGCCACCAGCGTGGTGATCCACGAGTTCATGCACAAGATAGACATGAGGAACGGCCCGGCCGATGGCTGCCCGCCACTGCCCGCAGGCTTCATGGGCCTGGCCGGCGCGCGCGCCGCGCATGAGGCCTGGCGCGCCGCCTGGCAGCCGGCCTACGAGCAGTTTCGCGAGCAGGTCATCATCGCCGAGCGCTTTGGCGGCGACTGGCCCTGGCTGGACGCCTATGGCGCCACGGCGCCGGCCGAGTTTTTTGCCGTGGCCTGCGAGGCCTACTTCGTGAACCGGTCGCGCTTTGCGCAGGAGTTTCCCACGCTGACTCCAGTACTGGACGCGTTCTTTCGCCCTGCAGCTGCGGCTTGACGGCGCTGCGTCGGCGGCTTCAGAGCGCCAGGCGCGCGCGCGCCGCCAGGTATTCACGGCGCAGGCGCGCGATCAGCTCGGCCGCCGGCAGTACCTCGGTAATGCTGCCAATGCCCTGGCCACAGCCCCAGATGTCCTTCCAGGCCTTCTTGGCATCGCCGCCGAAGTTCATCTTGCTAGGGTCGGACTCGGGCAGCTTCTCCGGGTCCAGGCCGGCCGCGCGGATCGAGGCCGCCAGGTAATTGCCATGCACGCCGGTGAACAGGTTGCTGTAGACGATGTCGTCCGACGAGCCATCGACTATGGCCTGCTTGTAGGCGTCGTGCGCGCGCGCCTCCTGCGTGGCGATAAAGGCCGAGCCGATGTAGGCAAAGTCCGCTCCCATGGCCTGTGCGGCGAGGATGGCACCGCCCGAGGCGATGGAGCCCGACAGTGCGATCGGGCCGCCGAACCACTGGCGGATCTCCTGGATCAGCGCGAACGGGCTCTTCACCCCCGCATGGCCACCGGCGCCGGCGGCCACGGCGATCAGGCCATCTGCGCCCTTGTCTATGGCCTTCCTGGCAAATTTGTTGTTGATGATGTCATGCAGCACGATGCCGCCCCAGCCATGCACGGCCTGGTTCACATCCTCGCGCGCGCCCAGGGACGTGATGACGATGGGCACCTTGAACTTGGCGCAGACCTGCATGTCGTGCTCCAACCGGTCGTTGCTCTTGTGCACGATCTGGTTGATGGCGAACGGTGCCGACGGCTGCTCGGGATGCGCCCGGTCCCATGCGGCCAGGGTCTCGGTGATTT
>JAFEES010000199.1 GCA_018240995.1 Pseudomonadota bacterium
GTGGCCGGCGCGCGAGCGTGCGATCACCGTCAGGTCGGGCGGATTGGCACCGAACCAGGCGGCGGCCTGCTTGGGGTTGATGGCGGCCTTCATGGTCTCGCCGATCTTGTCGGTGGTGAACAGCAGGTTGTCCTTGATCTGCTTGTCGGTCAGGCCAATGTCCTCCAGGCGGTTGAAGCGCATGAAGGCGGCCGAGTGGCAGCTCAGGCAGTAGTTCACGAACAACTTGGCGCCACTTTGCAGCGATGCCTGGTTGGTCACGTCCACGGGTGCCTTGTCCCAGGCGATGCCGCCTTCAGAGGCCTGCGCGCCGCTGGCGATGCCCAGCGCGGCAATCAGGGAGAGAAGCAGTTTTTTCATTGTTGTCATCTCCGGCTCAGTGGGGCTTGAAGGTCACGCGATCAGGCACGGGCTTGGGCGTGCCAAGACGGGTCCACCAGGGCATGAGCAGGAAAAAGCCGAAATAAAACAGCGTCCCGACCTGCGACACCCGCTCGCCCACCGGCGACGGCGGCTGCACGCCCAGATAGGCCAGCACCACGAACCAGACCACGAAGATGGCGTACAGCCACTTGTGCCAGCCCGGACGGTAGCGGATCGAGCGCGCCGGGCTGCAGTCCAGCCAGGGCAGGAAGAACAGGATGATCACGGCGCCGCCCATCACCACCACGCCCCAGAACTTGGCGTCGATGGAGAGCATGAGGGCGATGACCACGGCAGCGGCGATGGCGATGCCACCCTTGACGAAGCCGGGCAGGCGCGCCTTGAGCACACCGTAGCCGGCGCCCAGCACCACGCAGGCGATCAGGGCGTACATCATCTCGCTGGTGATGGCACGCAGCATCGAATAGAAGGGCGTGAAGTACCACACCGGGGCGATGTGGTTGGGCGTCTTCAGCGGGTCGGCCGGGATGAAGTTGTTGTACTCCAGGAAGTAGCCGCCGAACTCGGGCGCAAAGAAGATCACGGCCGAGAAGATGAACAGGAAGATGCTGACGCCGAAGATGTCGTGCACCGAGTAGTAGGGGTGGAAGGGCACGCCGTCCAGCGGGTGGCCATGCTCGTCCACCGGCTTGCCGGGGCCCTTGATCTCGATGCCGTCGGGGTTGTTGGAACCCACGTCGTGCAGCGCCAGCAGGTGGGCCACGACCAGACCCAGCAGCACCAGCGGCACGGCGATCACGTGGAAGCTGAAGAAGCGGTTGAGCGTGGCGTCGCCCACCACATAGTCGCCGCGGATCAGCAGGGCCAGATCCGGGCCGACGAAGGGGATGGCCGAGAACAGGTTCACGATCACCTGGGCGCCCCAGTACGACATCTGGCCCCAGGGCAGCAGGTAGCCCATGAAGGCCTCGGCCATCAGCGCCAGGAAGATGGCGCAGCCGAAGATCCAGACCAGCTCACGCGGCTTCCTGTACGAGCCGTACAGCAGGCCGCGGAACATGTGCAGGTAGACGACGATGAAGAAGGCCGAGGCACCGGTGGAGTGCATGTAGCGGATCAGCCAGCCCCAGGGCACGTCGCGCATGATGAACTCGACCGACTCGAAGGCCTTGGCGGCGTCGGGCTTGTAGTTCATCACCAGGAAGATGCCGGTGACGATCTGGATCACCAGCACCAAAAGCGCCAGCGAGCCGAAGATGTACCAGAAGTTGAAGTTCTTCGGAGCGTAGTACTCCGACATGTGCACACGATAGGCGTCGAAAGCCGTCGGGAAACGGTTTTCCAGCCAGTTCATGGTCTTCGCGCCTGCCGAGGCATTGGGCGAGATCTCTTTGAATTCGCGGTAAGCAGCCATTTTTCAGTGCCTCCCTCAGGCCTTTTTGTCTTCACCAATGAGGATCTTGGTGTCCGACAGGTACATGTGCGGCGGCACCTCGAGGTTGTCGGGCGCGGGCTTGTTCTTGAACACGCGGCCGGCCATGTCGAACGTGGAGCCGTGGCAGGGGCACAGGAAACCGCCCTGCCAGTCGTTGGGCAGCGAGGGCTGCGGGCCGGGCGTGAACTTGTCGGTGGGCGAGCAGCCCAGGTGGGTGCAGATACCCACCACCACCAGGACTTCGGGCTTGATGGAGCGCCACTCGTTGCGCGCATACGGCGGCGTGAACTCGTCCGGATGGCGCTTGGACTCGGGGTCGGCCAACTGGCTGTCGAGCTTGGGCAGCTCGGCCAGCTGCTCCTTGGTGCGCTTGATGATCCACACGGGCTTGCCGCGCCACTCCACGGTGAGCTTCTCGTCGGGCTTCATGCCGGAGATGTCCACCTCGACGGCGGCACCTGCGGCCTTGGCCTTCTCGGAAGGCTGGAACGTACTCACAAAGGGGACGGCAACTGCCACTCCGCCCACCGCACCAGCACAGCTGGAGGCTATGAGCCATGTCCGCTTGCTGGAGTCGATCTGAGTTTGACTCATGGGGATCCTCGGTATGCTTCGCTATGGGGTCAACCGTAAATTGTAGCCGAGCGAAAAAGCTTGCTTCCAACTTGAGTGCACACTTAAGCTTGCACGCATGCCGGTTTCCGGTGTTTTTCAGCATCATCGAGGGGTAACAAAAATGAGCATCGCCAAGGAATTCAAGGAATTTGCCGTCAAGGGCAACGTGATCGACCTGGCAGTGGGTGTGATCATCGGCGCGGCCTTCGGCAAGATCGTGGACTCGGTGGTTGCCGACCTGATCATGCCCATCGTCGGCCTGGTGTTCGGCAAGCTGGATTTTTCCAATCTGTTCGTCGTGCTGGGCCAGATTCCCGAGGGCACGGCGCGCACGCTGGACGCGCTGAAGAAGGCCGGCGTGCCGGTGTTCGCCTACGGCAACTTCATCACCGTGGCAGTGAACTTCATCATCCTGGCCTTCATCATCTTCATGATGGTCAAGCAGTTCAACCGCCTCAAGCGCGAAGCCCCGGCGGCGCCGGCGCCGGAGCCCGTCACGCCCGAGGACATCGTGCTGCTGCGCGAGATCCGTGACAGCCTGAAGCGCTGATTTTTCGACCAACCACCGCACGCCCGTGGCGCAACAGCCACGGGCGTTTGTCCTTTTAACGATTGTTCAACTTGCCAGGGCGCGCGCCATGCGCACGGCCTCGATGAGGCTGCGCGCGTCGGCCACGCCCTGCCCGGCGATGTCAAAGGCCGTGCCGTGGTCCGGACTGGTGCGCACCAGCGGCAGGCCTAGGGTGACGTTCACGCCCTTGTCCACGCCCAGGTACTTCACGGGGATCAGGCCCTGGTCGTGGTACATGGCCAGCACCACGTCGAATTCTCCGGCACGCTGCGGCGTGCTGCGCGCGCGCATGAAGATGGTGTCCGGCGCGTAGGGGCCGTGGGCGTCCAGCCCTTCGGCGCGTGCCTGGGCGATGGCCGGGGCGATGATGTCCAGCTCCTCGCGCCCGAACAGGCCGCCCTCGCCCGCATGCGGGTTGAGCCCCGCCACGGCGATGCGCGGCGCCCGGCCCAGGCTGCGCGACAGCGCGGCATGGGTGATGCGCAGGGTCTGCAGCAGGTTGTCCACGGTCACGGCGGCAATCGCCTCGCGCAGCGACATGTGGATGCTGACCAGCACCGTGCGCAGCTCGTCGCTGGCCAGCATCATGCGCACCGGCATCTGGGCAATGGGCACACCGGCATGCTGCGCGGACTCGGCCTGCAGCAGCTCGGTGTGGCCGGGGAACGGCAGGCCGGCGGCTGCCAGGGCCTCCTTGTGCAGCGGCGCCGTCACCAGGGCCGCAATGTCGCCGCGCAGCGCCGCGCGTGCCGCCCAGAGCACGCAGGCGGCTGCCGCGCGCCCGGCCTCGGCGCTCACCCGGCCCCAGGGCACGGCGGGGCCGGCCAGCTCGGGCAGCTGCCACACGGGCAGGCAGCGCGGCGGCAGCTGTGCCACATCGCCCAGGGCCTGGATGCGTGCCACCGGCAGGCTGGGCTGGCCCGGTCGCTCGATACAGGCCGCGGCACGGCGCAGCGTGGTCACATCGCCCACTACAAAGCAGCCGCGCATGGCATGCGGCGCGTCACGAAAGGCCTTGGCGACGATTTCGGGGCCTATGCCGGCGGGGTCTCCCTGGGTGATGGCTAGAGGCGCGGTCATGGATAGATGAATATGGTGTTTGCCTTTATCGACCAACGTTTGCAGCTACCGAAACGATAGTGCTATCAAGCCGGATTGTCGATGTCGATGAAGTGGTGCTCCAGCCCCAGCTGCCGCGCCACCTGCGCCGCCACGGCCGGCGCGCCATAGCGCTCGGTGGCGTGGTGGCCGGCGGCGATGAAGGCCACGCCGGTCTCGCGCGCCAGATGGGTTTGTGGCTCGGAGATCTCGCCGGTGATGAAGGCATCGGCCCCGGCGGCAATGGCCGACTCGAAAAAACCCTGCGCACCACCGGTGCACCAGGCCACGCGCCTGATGGCACGAGCGCCCTCGGGCGCCACTAGGGTCACGCCGCGGGCCAGCGTCGCCTGCACATGGGCCGCCAGCTCGGTGGCGCTGGCGAATGCGGCCTGAGCGCAAAAGCCCAGCTCCTGCTCGCCAAAACGCTGGTCGGCCTGCCAGCCGAGCACGCGGCCGAGCTGCGCGTTGTTGCCCAGCTCGGCGTGGGCATCCAGCGGCAGGTGGTAGGCGAACAGGTTGATGTCATGCGCCAGCAGGCGCTGCAGGCGCTCTTTCAACCAGCCGGTGATGCGCCCGTCCATGCCGCGCCAGAACAGGCCGTGGTGTACGAAGATGGCGTCGGCGCGTGCGCCAATCGCGGCGTCGATGAGCGCGCGGCTGGCGGTCACGCCGCTGACGAGGCGCGTGATGCGGCCCCTGCCCTCCACCTGCAGGCCATTCGGCCCATAGTCCTTGAAGCGCTCGGGCTGCAGCAGGGCGTCGAAATGCGCCAACAGGTCTTGTCGCTCTATGCTCATGCGGTCGATTGTGCCCAAGACCGGGCGGCGCGCGGCGGCAAACACGCGACAATCGGCGTTTTGCCGCCGCGCCTGCCCGCATCATGAAACGCTTCTGGTTGCTGTTTTCCCAAGCCGTGACGGTGTTCGTCGCCGCCTACTTCGTCGTCGCCACGCTGCAGCCCGACTGGCTGCAACGCGGCGCACGCCGGGGCGGCAGCGGCATCTCGCTCATCGAGGCGCCGCCGAGCACGCTGGCCCATACGCCCGTGGGCAGCTTCAGCGCTGCGGCGCGCAAGGCGGCGCCGGCGGTGGTCAGCATCAACACCAGCAAGGAAGTGCGCCACCCGCGCAGCAACGACCCCTGGTTCCAGTTCTTCTTTGGCGACCAGGGCCCGCAGGCGCAGGTTGGCCTGGGCAGCGGCGTGATCATCAGCCCCGAGGGCTACATCCTGACCAACAACCATGTGGTGGAGGGCG
>JAFEES010000019.1 GCA_018240995.1 Pseudomonadota bacterium
GCCATCCGGGACGCCCTGGAGGCGCATGGCCTGATCCACACGCGCATCATGGCCTACAGCGCCAAGTACGCCAGCGCCTTCTACGGGCCGTTTCGCGACGCCGTGGGCTCCAGCGCCAACCTGGGCGCGAGCAACAAGGACGTCTACCAGATGGACCCGGCCAACACCGACGAGGCGCTGCGCGAGGTGGCGCTGGACCTGGCCGAGGGCGCCGACATGGTCATGGTGAAACCCGGCATGCCGTACCTGGACGTGCTGCGCCGCGTGAAGGACGAATTCAAGGTGCCGACCTTCGCCTACCAGGTGTCCGGCGAATACGCCATGCTCAAGGCCGCCGCGGCCAATGGCTGGCTCGATCACGACAAGGTGATGCTGGAGTCGCTGCTGGCCTTCAAGCGCGCGGGCGCCGACGGCATCCTCACCTACTTCGCGCTGGACGCCGCCAGGCTGCTCATCAAATAAGAGCTATTAACAACTGATGCATAAGGGCTGGAGGACAATTTGAACGCCGCTCTGCCGCAGCCCCTGCGCATCTTCCACCTGCAGCCGGGCAGCGGCGTGCGCGAACTGGCGGATCTGCCGCAAGAGGCGCCGGCCCTGGGCTTTTTCTGGATCGCCTGCACCCGCGCCAGCTTCGGTGCCGAGCTGGCGCGCCTGCAGGCCGCGCTGCAGTTGCTGGCCGGCCAGCAGCTGGTGGATCTGCATGTGTCCGACCTGCTCAACGCCCAGCTGCCATCGCACTACGACTACACGGCGCAGTACGACCTGCTGGTGGTGCGCCGCCTGGCCCAGGCGCCGGCGGGCGCCGCGCCCCTGCCCGCGCCGCAGCGCGGCGGCCCGCCGGTGCTGCGGCGCATAGACACCAGCCCGGTAGGCTTTGCCGTGTTCGACCAGGTGCTGCTGTCGGTACACCCCGAGGACTGCGGCGTGCGCGACGCCTATGCGGCGCGCCTGGTGACGCGTGGCAGCGTCGGCGCCGCCGCAGCGCCCGCCACGGCCGCGGAGGCCATGGTGCAAGAGCTGCGCAGCGGCCCGGTGGCCAGCGCACGCCTGCCCGCCAGCAGCGCCGACCTGATGCTGCGCGTGGTGAACCACATCGTGGACAACTACCTGGATCTGCGCCGCGAGCTGTCGCGCCAGCTCGATCACTGGCAGGCCGAGCTGCTGCGCCCACGCACGCGCTTTGGCAACTGGGGCGCGCTGCTGGACGCGCGCCTGGCCCTGCACCAGCTCGATGAGATCTGCGAAGACCAGCGCACCGCCGTGCGCGCCTGGCTGGACGCGCTCGACAGCTGGAACGAACCCGAGGGCAGCCAGGCCGCCGTGCGCGAGCTCGACCTGCTGAAGGTGCGCAGCCGCGACGTGCTGGAGCACATAGAGCGCGTGGTGAACCATGTGCGCCGCCTGGAACACAGCACCGAGACGGCACTGCAGATGCACTTCAGCGTGCAGAGCAACCGCACCAACGACATCATGCGCATCCTCACGGTGATCACGGCCATCTTCCTGCCACTGAACCTGATCGCCGGCATCTTCGGCATGAACTTCGAGTTCATCCCCCTGGTGCACCAGCAGGACGGCTTCTGGTGGGCCATGGGCGCCATGGGCAGCATAGGCGCCACGCTGGTGGCGCTGTTCTGGCGCAAGCGCTACCTGGCACGCACCGATGCCAAAAGCGCAGCCAACGCGCCCGAAAATTTGTTTTGACAATCATTGCCGCGTCAATTATCGTCATGCGCCATGACATCAGACGCCTTAGCGCAGCCACAGGACGAGCCGGCCACGCCGTTCCCCATGGAGCGCAGCATCGGCTTTCAAATGCGCCGCATCACCGCGCTGCTGGGCAGCGAGATCGACCGGCGCATGGAGCCGCTGGGCCTGACCGATGCGCAATGGAAGCCCCTGCTGCGCCTGCTGCTGGCGCCGTCCGCCACGGCCGCGGCGCTGGCGCGCGACTGCCATGTGGACGCCGGCGGCCTGACGCGCCTGCTCGACCGCCTGCAGGCCAAGGGCCTGTGCCAGCGTCAGCGTTCCGAGCAGGATCGGCGCGTGGTGCACATCAGCCTCACGCCCGAGGGCCAGGCCGCGGCCGAGCAACTGCCCGCCATCCTCGGCGGCGTGCAACAGCGGCTGCTGCAGGGCTTTAGCGCCGAGGAAGAGGCGCGGCTGCGCGACTACCTGGCGCGCATCTACGCCAACACGCGCGCCCTGGCCGACTAAGAGCCTGAGAGCAAGACACCACCATGACCACCCCGCTACACCCTGCCCGGCCCCGGGCGCAGCAGGCCGGCGCACTGTGCGCGGCGCTGCTGGCGCTTGCCGCACTCACCGGCTGCGCCGACATGTCGGGCATCGCCCCGCAGGCGCGGCTGCGCGATGGCGCCACCCTGGGCCTGCCGGCCGGCGCCCGGTTCGAGGCGCCCGAGGACTGGTGGCGCGGCTTTGGCGACGCGCGGCTGAATGCCCTCATCGCCCAGGCGCTGGCCGACAACCCCGCCCTGGCCCAGGCGCAGGCACGCATCGCCCGCGCCCAGGCCTTTGCCGAGACCGCGCACGCGGCCCAGGGCCCGCAGCTCAACGCCGGCCTGGACTACACGCGCCAGCGCTACAGTGCCAACGGCCTGTACCCGCCGGGGGTGGCCGGCGCCACCATAGGCGTGGAGACGGCGCGCCTGACGGGCAGCTGGGAGCTGGACTTCTTTGGCAAAAACCGCGCCGCGCTGCAGGCCGCCCTGGGCCAGGCCCAGGCCGCACAGGCCGACGCCCAGGCCGCGCGCCTGCTGCTGGCCAGCCGCGTGGCGCAGGCCTACTTTCAGCTGGCGCGCCTGCAGGCCCAGCTGGCCGTGGCCGAGCGCACCCTGGCGCAGCGCACCGAGCTGCTGCGCCTGGTGCATGGCCGCGTGAACGCCGGCCTGGACACGCACCTGGAGCTGCGCCAAAGCGAAGGCGCCCTGCCCGAGGCACGCCAGCAGATCGAGGCGCTGCGCGAGCAGCAGGCCCTCACGCGCAACGCCCTGGGCGCCCTGCTGGCGCAGCCAGATGCGGCGCAAACGCTTGATGCGAAAGCGCTGGAGACTATCAATCCAGTAGTAACACCGGCCCAACTGCCGGCCGACCTGCTGGGCCGCCGGCCCGACGTGGCGGCGGCGCGCTGGCGCGTCGAGGCGGCCACGCAGGACATGGCCGTGGCACGCGCCCAGTTCTACCCCAACGTGAGCCTGACGGCCTTCGCGGGGCTGTCCAGCATCAGCCTGGACCGCTTTGCCCAGGCCGGCAGCCGCGAGTGGGGCCTGGGGCCGGCGCTGCGCCTGCCGCTGTTCGACTCCGGCCGGCTGCGCGCCAACCTGCGCGGCAAGGCCGCCGACCTGGACGCGGCCGTGGAGAGCTACAACGCCGCGCTGCTCGACGCCGTGCATGACGCCGCCGACCAGCTGGCCAGCGGCGCGGCCATTGCGCGCCAGGTCGCCGAGCAGCGCCAGGCCGGCGCCGCCGCCGAGGACGCCTACGCCATTGCCCGGCGCCGCTACGAGGCCGGCCTGGCCAACTACCTGCAGGTGTTGTCGGCCGAGACCCAGGTGCTGGCCCAGCGCCGCCAGGCCGTGGATCTGGCCGCGCGCCGCCTGGACAACCAGGTGGCCATGCTGCGCGCCCTGGGCGGCGGCTATGCCGCGCCGGCACCCGCCGCCGTGGCCCGGCAGTGAAATGAAACGGCTTACCACCACCCCTGGCTTTGCCATCGTCATCCCCGCGCAGGCGGGGATCCAGTGCCCCACGCCAACGCTCCTGGATTCCCGCCTGCGCGGGAATGACGGCGGTGGTGTGGACGTGGCGCCCAATTTTCATGCTATGCGGGCAGCGCACAACACGATGGATAATTGAAAAGAACGAACCATGAGCACCCCGCAACCCGCCCCTGCCGCCGCCGCGGCCACAAACCCGGCCCACACCCCGGCCAAGGCCCAGCGCCGCAAGGCCCTGCTGACCCTGGCCTGCGTGGTCGCCGTCGGCGCCATTGCCTTCGGCCTGTACGACTGGCTGGTGGCCAGCCACGAGGAATACACCGACAACGCCTACGTGCAGGGCAACGTGATCCAGATCACGCCGCAGACCGGCGGCACGGTGATGGCCATCTTCGCCGATGACACCGACCGCGTGCGCGCCGGCAGCCCCCTGGTGCAGCTCGACCCGGCCGACGCGCGCGTGGCCCTGCAGCAGGCCGAGGCGAACCTGGCGCAGACCGTGCGCCAGGTGCGCCAGCTGTACACCAACAACGCCGCCCTGGCGGCGCAGGTGCGCCTGCGCGAGGCCGACGTGGCGCGTGCCCAGACCGACATCACACGCGCCCAGGACGACCTGCGCCGGCGCCAGCTGCTCACGGGCGACGGCGCCGTCTCCAAGGAAGAGCTGCAGCACACGCAAAGCCAGCTCAGCCAGGCGCGCACCCAGCTGGCCGCGGCCCAGGCCGGCGTGGCCGCCGCACGCGAGCAGCTGGCCAGCAACCAGTCGCTGACCCAGGGCGTAGCCGTGGCCCGCCACCCCGGCGTGCTGGCCGCCGCCGCACGCCTGCGCGAGGCTTACCTGAGCAGCCGCCGCACCACCCTGCCCGCGCCCGTGGACGGCTATGTGGCGCGGCGCGGCGTGCAGCTGGGCCAGCGCGTGGCCGCGGGCACGCCGCTGATGGCCGTGGTGCCGCTGCACCAGGTCTGGGTGGATGCCAACTTCAAGGAAAACCAGCTGCGCAACCTGCGCCTGGGCCAGCCGGCGACGCTGACGGCCGACCTGTACGGCGGCAAGGTCAGCTACCAGGGCCGCGTGGTCGGCCTGGGCGTGGGCACGGGCGCGGCCTTTGCGCTGCTGCCGCCGCAGAACGCCACCGGCAACTGGATCAAGGTGGTGCAGCGCGTGCCGGTGCGCATTGCGCTCGATGAACGGCAGATCGACGAGCACCCGCTGCGCGTCGGCCTGTCCATGGAGGTGACGGTGGACACCAAGGAGCGCGGCGGCCCCACCCTGGCCGAAGCCCCACGCCAGCAGCCCGTGGCGCAGACCGCCGTCTACGACGCGCTGGACGCGGGCGCCGAGGCCGAGGTGGCGCGCATCATCAACGCCAACCTGGGCCGGTGAACATGGCCGCGCCCGCCGCCGACGGCGCCCTGCAGCCCCCGCCGCTCACGGGCAGCGCCCGCACCTGGGGCACCTTCGCCCTGTCGGCCGCCACCTTCATGAACGTGCTGGACACGTCGATCGCCAACGTGTCGTTGCCGGCGATTGCCGGCGACCTGGGCGTGAGCCCCACCCAGGGCACCTGGATCATCACCAGCTTTGCCGTGGCCAACGCCATTGCCGTGCCGCTCACCGGCTGGCTGTCGCAGCGCTTTGGCCAGGTGCGGCTGTTCGTGGCCAGCGTCACCCTGTTCGTCATGGCCTCGCTGCTGTGCGGCCTGGCGCCGAACATGACGCTGCTCATCGCCGCGCGCACGCTGCAGGGCTTCGTCGCCGGGCCCATGATCCCGCTGTCGCAGTCGCTGCTGCTGTCGAGCTACTCGCGCGCCCAGGCCGGCCTGGCCATGGCCATGTGGTCCATGACCACGCTGGTGGCGCCGGTGATGGGGCCGCTCCTGGGCGGCTGGATCACCGACAACATCAGCTGGCCGTGGATCTTCTACATCAACGTGCCGGTGGGCATCGCCTCGGTGCTGGCCACCTGGGCCATCTACCACAAGCGCGAATCGCAGCGGCGCAAGCTGCCCATAGACGGCATGGGCCTGGCGCTGCTGGTGATCTGGGTCGGCGCCATGCAGATCATGCTGGACATAGGCAAGGAGCATGACTGGTTTGCCTCGCCCTGGGTCGTCGGCTGCGCGCTCACCGCCGCCATAGGCCTGGCGGCCTTCCTGATCTGGGAGCGCGGCGAGGAACACCCAGTGGTCGATCTGTCGCTGCTGAAGATTCGCAACTTCTGGGCCGGCGCGCTGGCCACGTCGGTGGGCTACGGCCTGTTCTTCGGCAACGTGGTGCTGCTGCCGCTGTGGCTGCAGCAGTACATGGGCTACACCGCCACCCAGGCCGGCGAGATCATGGCCCCCGTGGGCCTGCTGGCGCTGCTGCTGTCGCCCTGGGTGGGCAAGAACATCGGCAAGATGGACGCGCGCCGCTTCGCCACGGTGGCCTTTGCGGTGTTCGCCCTGGTGCTGTGGATGCGCTCCAACTTCAACACCCAGGCCGACTTCACCACCATCATGGTGCCGACCATCATCCAGGGCATAGGCACGGCGCTGTTCTTCGTGCCGCTGGTGACCATCACGCTGTCGGAGATCCGGCCCGAGCGCATTCCCGCGGCCTCGGGCCTGTCCAACTTCATGCGCATCACGGCCGGCGCCTTCGGCACCTCCATCACCACCACGCAGTGGGAAAACCGCGCCACGCTGCACCACGCCCAGTTGGTCGAGGGCCTGACCCCCGGCAGCCCGGCCCTGGCCCAGGCGCTGCAGACGCTACAGGCCGGCGGCCTGACGCCCGAGCAGGCCATGGGCCAGGTGGAGCGCATGCTGACGCAACAGGCCTACATGCTGGCGGCCAACGACATCTTCTACATCTCGGCCGTGCTGTTCCTGCTGCTGATCCCGCTGGTGTGGCTGGCCCACCCCATGCGCGCCGGCCCCGGCAGCGCCGATGCGGCCGCCGGGGCGCATTGATGGACCACCGGCTCAGCCCCGCCGCGTGAAGGCGGGGATCGGGGCCGGGAGCGCCGGCATCTTGCCGGCATGAGGAAGCGAGCGTCGCCGGCCCCCACCCCAGCCCTCCCCCAGAGGGGGAGGGAACAAAGGGGCGCTCCGAGGCATGCCGCGAATCGCGGCCATCAGCCTATGTGCCTGGCCAGAAACGCCAGCGTCTGCTCGCGCGCCGCGCGGGCCGCGGCCGCGTCATGGCTTGCGCGCTGGTCGCAGTTGAAGCCGTGGTCGGCGGCATGTACCTCGACCTGCACCTCGGGGTGGGCGCGGGCGAAGGCCTGCACACTGTCCTGCGAGATCCAGTGGTCGCGCGCGCCAAAATGCGCCAGCACCGGCACGCGCGGCTGGCGCGCCACCTCGGCCGCCGTGGTCATGCCGCCGCCGTAGTAGGGCACGGCCGCCGCCAGGTGCTCGGCCAGGCAGGCCGCGCGCCAGGCCAGCAGCCCGCCCCAGCAGTAGCCGATCACGCCCACGCGGCTGCCGTTATGGCGCCGCGCGTAGTCGATGGCGGCCTGTATGTCCGGCAGCACGCCGGGCGCGGGCCGGGCCTCCACCGCGGCCTTCAGCGCCTTGCCGGCCTGCGCGTCCTCTGGGCCGTAGCCCAGGTCTACATTCTTTTGCACACGCGCAAAGGTGGATGGCGCCACCGCCAGGTAGCCATGCGCGGCATACCAGTCGGTCACGGCGCGGATATGGCTGTTGACGCCAAAGATTTCCTGCAGCACCACCACCGCGCCGCGCGGCGCGCCATCGGTGCGCGCCACCCAGGCGGGAAAGGTGAAGCCGTCGCTGCTGGTCAGGTCTACCCACTGGCCCATGTCTGCCTCCTATACGCGGTTGGTACATGCCTGGCCCGCGCCGGCCTGCTCCTCGTCGCCGCCCAGGCCGCTGGCGCCACCCCAGCCATGCAGGGGCTCTTGCGTCAGCGCCTCGGGGTGGGCGATATGGCCGCTGGCGGGGTCGAAGCCGACCTGGCGCAGGTGGTAGGCCAGGCCGGCGTCCATGGCGTCGATATGCTGCGGCAGCCATACCGCCAGCTCGGCGGCCATGGTGCGCAGCTCGCCCGGGCGGCCCTGGCGCGCACGCGCCGTGCCGTCGCGCATGATCTGCAGCACGGTCTGGTGCTGGGTGGTGTGGCAGTTGCCGGCGGCAAAGCGCGTGGCCTGCATCCAGCGGTCTTCCTCGGCGAAATGCGCCTCGGTGTGCGCCAGCAGCCGCTCCCAGGCGGGCATCAGCTCGGCGTCGCTGGCGCCCTGCACGGCCTGCAGCAGCGCCACCGCTTCCTGGTGCGTGGCGTCCATCTGCGGCATGTCCACGCCCAGTTCCTCAGACCATTGCAGCGTGCCCATGCCGCCTTCCTTTCGACAAAAGGGAGGAGCTTACCGCGCCTGCTGGTGCACCCAGGCGGCCAGCTCGTCGGCCAGCTGGGCGCTGGCCTCGGCCAGGGCGCGCGCGCCGCCGGCGGCGTCGGCCGTGGCCGCCGGGCGCTGCGCCACGAAGACCTGCTGCGCCACGAGCGTCTCGCCGGCCACGCCGGCATCGCCCAGCACGGCGCGCAGGCGCACCACGCCGGCGCTGGCGTCGGCACTGGTGAAGACCTGGCTGAATTCCTCCAGCTGCAGGCGCAGCACGCTGGGCAGGCGACCCTGCACGGGTTGCTGCACTGCGGCCTGGTTCGGGTACAGCACGATGCGCTCGCGCCCCAGGCGTTCGCGCAGCGCCTGCTGCAACAGGGCGGCGGGCGGCTGGCTCCAGCGCGCCTGGCTATAGGGGCGCAGTTGCTGGGCGTTGGCGTAGGCCAGGCGGTACTGCAGGGCGTTGCTGCCCTCGGCCGGGGCGCTGGCGCCCACCTCGGCCAGCACCAGCGGCGGCAGCGCCGCGCCCTGGCGCGCCGGCGCGGCCTGCAGGGCGCCGGGGCCAAAGTCGTACACGGTGGCGCGCGCGGGCGGCTCGGGCAGCGCGGCGCAGCCCGCCAGCAGGCCGGCAAACATCAGGCAAAAAGCCATTTTTGCGCTTGAATGACGGGCACAGGCAGCTATTGTTTTGGTGGTTTTCATGCGAATCCTCCGGTGCTCAATCAGGGCCGCGCCGCGGGCGCTACGAAGCCGGGTTCGCCCGGCCCGGCCGCGCCGCGGCCCGGGCCGTAGATGAGGGACTGCGGGTTGTCGCCTATGCCGCTGGCGGTGCGGCCCAGGCGGCGCGCGGCCTGGGCGGTCTCGTCGGCGGCGTTGTTCACGCGCGGCAGGGTCACGCGGCCAAAGCGATCCACGGCCACGGCCAGCGAGCGGGCGCTGCTGGTGATCTCCGTCAGCGGCCCGCCATCGGCCTGCAGGGTGCGCACGGCCTGACTCACCTGGTCGGCGGCGCCGGCGGCGCTGGCGCCGGCCTGGCGCAGCGCCTGCAGGGTCTGCTGCGCCTCCTGGGTGAGCGCGGGCACGCCGGCCAGGGCCGGATCCAGGCGCGTGCTGACGGTGCTGTCCAGGCGCCGCGCCAGCCTGTCCATGCTGCCCGCGGCCTGGCCCAGCTGCTGCAGCGCCTGGCCAAAGCGCTGCTGATTGTCTTCGCCCAGCAGCGTGCCCAGGCGCGCCATCACGTCCTGCACCTGGCCCATGATGGCCGGGCCCTGTTCGGCCAGCTGGCTCAGCGGCGAGCTCTGCAGCGGCAGGCGCGGCAGGCCGCTGGCGCCGGCGGCCGGCTGGGGCAGCGGGGCCTCGGCGTCGTCCAGCTGGATATGCGCCAGGCCGGTCACGCCCTGGTAGCCCAGGGTGGCGAAGGTGGTGGGGCTGACGGGTGCGTCGGTGTTCACGGCGATGCGGATCAGCACATGGCCCGCGGCCTGCGGGTCAAAGCCTATGGAGCGCACCTTGCCCACGGCCACGCCCTTGTAGCGCACCACGGCCTGGGGCTGCAGGCCGCTGACGCTTTCCTTGCTGGACAGCTCGTACAGGCGGTAGTCGGTCTGGTCACGCGTGAGCCACATGGCCAGGCCGGCCAGCAGCGCGGTGACCAGGATCACGAAGATGCCCGCCGCCAGGGCATGGGATTTGTTTTCCATCAGGCCTCCTTGGGCCGGGGGCTGCCTTGCGGCGGCTGCGCCATGGCGCGGCGCCCGCGCTCCCCGGCAAAGTAATGGTGAATGAAGGGGTGGTCGAACTGCGCCACCTGCTGCGGCGTGCCGCTGGTGATGACATGCCGGTCGGCCAGCACGGCCACGCGCGTGGACAGGGCGAACAGCGTGTCCAGGTCATGCGTGACCATGATCACCGTGAGGCCCAGGGCGGCGTGCAGCTCGCGCAGCAGGTCGCAAAATTCGTCCGAGCTGTTCGGATCCAGGCCCGCCGTGGGCTCGTCCAGCAGCAGCAGCGGCGGATCCATGATCAGCGCGCGTGCCAGCGCCACGCGCTTGATCATGCCGCCCGAGAGATTGGCTGGCATGCGCGTGGCGTGCTCGCTCTTGAGGCCTACCAGGCGCAGCTTGACCATGGCCGCATCCTGCACCAGCGCCCGCGGCAGCGTGTCCAGCTCGTGCAGGGCGAAGGCGATGTTATCCAGCACGTTGAAGGCCGAATACAGCGCGCCCTGCTGGAACAGCATGCCCACGCGGCTGCTGGCGCCCTCGCCGCACAGCTCGGCGGCGGGCCGGCCGAGCACGCTGACGCTGCCGCGCGTGGGCCGGGTCAGGCCCAGGATGTGGCGCAGCAGCACGGTCTTGCCCGTGCCCGAGCCGCCCACGATGGACAGGATCTCGCCGCGCCGCACGCTCAGCTGCAGGTTCTCATGCACGGTGAAGGCCGCATCGCCCTGGCCAAAGACAGTGGCCAGGTCGCGGACGTCCACCACGGCAGGCGTATCTACCATGCTCAGAACCCCAGGTTGCGGAAGGCCACGGCGAACAGCGCGTCCACGATGATGACCATGGTGATGGCGCTGACCACCGAGGCCGTCGTGCCCTCGCCCAGGCTTTGCGTGTTGGGCTTGACGCGCAGGCCCCAATGGCAGCCTATGAGCGCGATGAAGACGCCGAACACCATGGACTTGCCCATGGCCAACCAGAGGTTGGAGACCTTCACCACGGCCGGCAGCATCTGCACGAAATAGGCCGAGGAGATGCCCATGGTCAGATCCGCCGCCAGCATGCCGCCGGCCAACGCCGCCAGCGTGGTCCACAGCGCGATCAGCGGCATGGCCAGGCCCAGCGCCAGCGCGCGCGGCAGCACCAGGCGAAAGCCGTGCGCTATGCCCATGACGCGCATGGCGTCCAGCTCCTCGGTGACGCGCATCACGCCGATCTGCGCGGTGATGGCCGAGCCCGAGCGCCCGGCCACCAGGATGGCGCCCAGCATGGGCCCAAGCTCGCGGATCAGCGAGATGCCCAGGATGTTGACGATGAAAGCCTCGGCGCCAAACTGGCGCAGCTGCAGGCTCATCAGGTAGGCCAGCACCACGCCGATCAGAAAGCCCACCAGCGCCGTGATCGGCAGGGCGCGCGTGCCCATCTGGTACAGATGGCCGGAGATGTCGCGCCAGGGCGCGCGCAGCGGGTTGGCGGCCACGCGCAGCAGATCCAGCAGCAGCTGGCCCACCAGCAGCACCAGGCCGCGCATATGCCCGACGGCGTGCAACACCAGCTCGCCCAGGCGGTCTATCTGATCCACCAGGCGCCAGGGCGCGGGCGGCGCGCTGGCCGAGGAAAACTGCGCCACGCGCTCCAGCATCTGGCGCTGGGTATCGCTCAGTTCAAGCCGCGCCGGCCAGGCGCGGCCCCAGTGGTTCCACAGGATTTGCGCACCCACATGATCCAGCCGGGCCACGCCGCGCAGGCTCCAGGCATGGCCCGGCCCGCAGGCCCGGAGCTCGCCGGCCACGCGCCGCCAGGCGCGGCGCTCGGCAAAGGCCGCCGCCACCCAGTCACCCTGCGCCAGCGCGCAGGGCGCGGCGCCGCTGTCTTGCGCGACCGAAGGGGGAGACAAAGCGGGCATGGTGGCGAGCTGGGGCAGGTGGCTGCGGTTATGGGCTGCGGCGCATCATTTCACAGATTCGCACGCCTGGCTGTCACCTGTGAAAAAACATCAAAACCGGGCGGCAGCCGGCTTGGATTGTGCGCCAAAAGCAATCAAAACCATAGCACCCGGGAGTTTCCCTCTCGACACTCCAACCCCGACACGCACAATCGGCCGCTGCGCCGCAGCATAGCGCTGCGGCGCATTTTCTGACCACGGCCACCATGAGCGACACCACCTTCGACTACATCATCATCGGCGGCGGCACGGCCGGCGCCCTGCTGGCCAACCGCCTGAGCGCCGACGCCAGCCAGCGCGTGCTGCTGGTGGAGGCAGGCGCCAAGGACGACTACCACTGGATCCACATCCCCGTGGGCTACCTGTATTGCATTGGCAACCCGCGCACCGACTGGCTGTACCACACCGAGCCCGACGCCGGCCTCAACGGCCGCAGCCTGCGCTACCCGCGCGGCAAGACCCTGGGCGGCTGCAGCAGCATCAACGGCATGATCTACATGCGCGGCCAGGCGCGCGACTACGACCAGTGGGCCGACATCACCGGCGACGATGCCTGGCGCTGGGACAAGGTGCTGCCCGCCTTTCGCCGCCATGAGGATCACTGGCGCCTGGACCAGCCAGGCGCAGCCAGCGAGGCCTTCAAACAGCTGCATGGCAACAAGAGCATCGGCAGCACGGGCGAGTGGCGCGTCGATCGCCAGCGCCTGCGCTGGGACATCCTGGACGCCTTTGCCCAGGCCGCGAGCGAGGCCGGCATTCCCGCCACCGACGACTTCAACCGCGGCACCAACGAGGGCGTGGGCTATTTCGAGGTGAACCAGAAGAACGGCTGGCGCTGGAACACCGCCAAGGCCTTTTTGCGCCCCACCTGCTATGGCCGCGCCAACTTCGAACTGTGGACCGGCGCCCAGGCCACGCGCGTCATCACCGAGCGGCTGCCCGACGGCAGCCTGCGCTGCAGCGGCGTGCAGGTATGGACGGGCCGGGAGATGGTCACGGCCCAGGCGCGCGCGGAGGTGATTTTGAGCGCCGGCGCCGTGAACTCGCCGCAGCTGCTGCAGCTGTCGGGCCTGGGCCCGGGGGCGCTGCTGCAGCGGCACGGCATAGACATGGTGCTGGATCTGCCCGGCGTGGGCGCCAACCTGCAGGATCACCTGCAGATCCGCGCCGTGTACAAGGTGCACAACGTGGCCACGCTGAACACCTTGGCCAACAGCCTGGTGGGCAAGGCCAAGATCGGCCTGGAATACCTGCTTCACCGCAGCGGGCCGATGAGCATGGCGCCCTCGCAACTCGGCGCCTTCACGCGCAGCCGCCCGGATCTGCCCTGGCCTAACCTCGAATACCACGTGCAGCCCCTGTCGCTGGAGGCCTTTGGCGAGCCGCTGCACGGCTTTCCGGCCTTCACCGCCAGCGTCTGCAACCTGAACCCGACGAGCCGCGGCAGCGTCCACATCAAGAGCCCCGACTTTGCCGCAGCGCCGGCGATCGCGCCCAACTACCTGTCCACGCCCGAGGATCGCCAGGTGGCCGCCGACAGCCTGCGCCTGACGCGCCACATCGTCGCCCAGCCGGCGCTGGCGCGCTACCGGCCCGAGGAATACAAGCCCGGCCCGCAATACCAAAGCGACGAAGAACTGGCGCGCCTGGCCGGCGACATTGCCACCACCATCTTCCACCCCGTGGGCACCACGCGCATGGGGCGCATGGATGACCCCATGGCCGTGCTCGACTCCCGCATGCGCCTGCGCGACGGCCGCGGCGGCCTGGTGGCCGGGCTGCGCGTGGTGGACGCGGGCGCCATGCCCACCATCACCAGCGGCAATACCAACTCGCCCACGCTGATGATGGCTGAGATGGCGGCACAGTGGATAGCCGAGGCTTCGCGCACCAAGATGTGACACCCCTTGGGTCGCGAAGGCGGCTTGCGGGAAAGCACCAATGTCCCATGCGCGACTGCTGCCGTACAGTCTCGCCACTCGACGCGTGCCTCGGCTCGCCAAACGAGGGGACCGAGGAGACAACCCCGAAATCAAGAACACGCAATTCAACAAGGCATCCGCCATGAGATGCCCTTTCACAAGGCACCTGCAACCCAGGTGCCTTTTTTATTGCACCGTCGGGCGGCCCCGCGGCACGTAGGACAATCGCCGCCATGGAATGGATCATCGTCTCGCTGGCCTCGCTGCTGGCCGGTTTTGTAGATGCGATCGTGGGCGGCGGCGGCCTGATCCTCGTGCCCGCGCTGTTTGCCACCTTTGCCAGCGCACCGCCGGCCACGCTGCTGGGCACCAACAAGAGCGCCTCCGTCTGGGGCACGTCCATGGCCACCTCGCAGTACAGCCGGCGCGTGCAAATGCCCTGGCGCGCCATGCTGCCGGCGGCTGGCGCGGGCTTCACCGGCTCCTTCTGCGGCGCCTGGGCGGTCACCGTGGTGTCGGGTGACTTTTTGCGCAAGCTGCTGCCGCTGATCCTGCTGGCGGTGCTGCTCTACACCCTGGCCAAGAAGGAGTTGGGGCGCCACCACCAGCCACGCTTCACGGGCCACATGGAGACCGCGCTGGCCTGCCTGATCGGCCTGGCGATCGGCTTCTACGACGGTTTTTTCGGCCCCGGCGCGGGCAGCTTCTTCGTATTCGCCTTTGTGCGCCTGCTGGGCTACGACTTTTTGAACGCCTCTGTCTCGGCCAAGCTGCTGAACCTGGCTACGAATATCGCGGCCATCGTGCTGTTTGCCGCGAAGGGCCATGTCTGGTGGCATTTCGTGCTGCCGCTGGCCGTGGCCAACGTGGCCGGCAGCCTGCTGGGCACACACATGGCCCTGCGCCACGGCACGGGTTTTGTGCGCGCCATCTTCATCCTGGTGGTGAGCGTGCTCATCCTCAAGACCGGCTATGACGCCTTTCTACGCTGAAGGAGACCCTTGATGCAGCTGACCCTGATAGGCGCACCCACCGACGTCGGCGCCAGCGTGCTGGGCGCCAGCATGGGGCCGGACGCGCTGCGCATCGCGGGCATCGCGCGCGCCCTGCAGAACCTGGGCCTTCAGGTTCAGGATCCGGGCAACCTCGGCGGCCCCGGCAACCCGCAGGCCGCGCCCAGCGGCGGCTTTCGGCACCTGCCCGAGGTGACGGCCTGGAACCGGGCGGTATTCGCCGCCACGCTGGCCGCGCTCGAAGCGGGACGGCTGCCGCTGCTCATGGGCGGCGACCACTGCCTGGCCATAGGCTCCATCAGCGCCGTGGCGCAGCATTGCCGCCGGCAGGGCAAACGCCTGAAGGTGCTATGGTTCGACGCCCATGCCGACGCGAACACGCCGGCATCCTCGCCCAGCGGCAACCTGCACGGCATGCCCGTGGCCTGCCTGCTGGGCCATGGGCCGGCGCAGCTGACGCAGCTGGCGGGCGCCGGCCCGGCGCTGCAGGCGCAGCAGATCACGCTGGTGGGCGTGCGCAGCGTGGACGCGACCGAGAAGCGCTTCGTGAACGCCTTGGGCATCGAGGTCTACGACATGCGCAGCATCGACGAGCTTGGCATGCGCTCCGTGATGCAGGCGGCACTGGCCGATGTGGACGAGAACACCCACCTGCACCTGAGCTTCGACATGGACGGCCTGGATCCGACGATCGCCCCCGGCGTCGGCACGCCCGTGCGCGGCGGCCCGAGCTACCGCGAGACCCAGCTGTGCATGGAGATGCTGGCCGACAGCAAGGCCCTGGGCTCGGTGGACATCATGGAGCTGAACCCGGCGCTCGACCTGCGCAACCAGACCGCCGAGCTGGCCGTGGACCTGCTGGAAAGCCTGTTCGGCAAGTCCACGCTGATGCGTGCCTCGTGAGGAGTTGAGCGCTTGGCGTTTGGCGTCAAGTGCGAATGCCGCACCACGCTCAACGCACCACGCACCACGCTCAACCCAAAAATCACGGCTCCGGGGCGACCGAGACCTCGTCGGCGCGCCGCGGCGTGCCCGTGGGTGCCGCCGCCACGCCCTTGGCCACGGCGGCCAGGTCTTGCTCGTTCGGGTATTGGCCCAGCAGCCAGTAGTCGAACACGCGCCGCACTATGGGCGCGGCGGCGGCGGCGCCAAAGCCGGCGTTTTCCACGATCACCGCCACCGCCACCCTCGGGTTTTCGACGGGCGCGAACGCGGCGAACAGCGAATGGTCGCGCTTGTGCTCTTCCAGCAGCCGGGCGTTGTACTTGGTGTTCTGGCCCCAGGCCGCGGCCTGGGCGGTGCCGGTCTTGCCGGCCGAGGTATAGGGCGCACCCAGGAACACGCGCCGCCCCGTGCCGGCCTGGTTCACGGCCATCAGGGCGTTGGTGATGATGGCCACGTTCTTCGGGTTGTAGCCCAGGTTCTCGCCGGGCGGCTGCTGCACCTCGGTCAGCTGGCCCGTCACCTGATCCTTCACGGCCTTGATCAGATGCGGGCGAAAGCGCGTGCCGCCGTTGGCCAGCGTGGCCTCGGCTACCGCCAGCTGCAGCATGGTGAAGCTGTTGTAGCCCTGACCAATGCCCAGCGACACCGTCTCGCCCGGGAACCAGCGCTTC